>CAZUFW010000070.1:0-7696 GCA_964619895.1 uncultured Clostridia bacterium
CAACCTAATGATTGTGCTATCATTGATCCACTTCCTATTGGTTTCGTTGACCAAATATTTCTTGGTATAAAAAACAATAAATTTCCTAGAAGCTGATTCCCAAATGTAATACCATATGTCTTTGCATATATAATTGTTCTTACTAACATAGAATATGCATCAAAATCTCCAACTAAAAATGCATCTGATGCCTTAGGTATATTAATTCCATTACTAATTACTTCTTGAAAAGTACTATTTCTAAAAGCATTAATAGCTGGAAATATGATTAAAATACCTATAAAAATAAGAATCTTAAATAAATGTGGATTTTTAAGTTTACGTTTTAGTATTATCAATATACCCAAATAGATTGCAGCCATCCAAAATCTTGCTGTTGCAGTTGGAAAATTAACAATTACACTTAATGCAGTTCCTATAATAAATTGGACTTTATTATAAACATATTTATTTTTTATAATAAATAATAAACTTATAGCAACATATATAACAGGTATAGCTCTAAATGTTTTTGAAACTATAAGAGCTAAAGTTGATGATTCAACTTGTAACAAGTTAGTCGATCTTGCGAATAAATTATTAAAACCGGTCTTGAATATTATGTATATACTACAAATTAAAGTCGCTACGAAAAATATATTTATAATAACTTTTATATTTTTGATTTCTCCACTATTTAATTGAATGTTTAGATGTTTATTGTATACTGCTATATATACTATTATAAAAATCATTATTACAAAGTTAGCATATAATATCTTTTCATCCGTAATTGACTCTTTATCCCACCACGGAAAGGAATTTTCAACATATTGAATTAAAGGACTTATAAACATAAAAATAAAAAGAAATGCAAACACTATATCTTTTAAGCTATAACCCAACTTTGATTGCTTAAATAATTGAAAGAGTATAATTAAACCATTAACTAAAAACGTAAAGATAACTAGTTTTTGTTTATTTATTATATTGACTTCTGAAAAAACTACTACACTTCCAATTAATGTAATGCAAATGAACAAATATGTAAATAAAAATTTTTTTATAGAGTCTCTGTTCATTTTATCAATCCTTTTCTATCAAAAATTAATTAAATAATTAGTTTGACACTATATCAACTCTTTTGATGAACAATCTCACTTTTCAATTAATCTAAAGAGTTATGTCTTATAATACATAATTTTAATAATCTCAACTAAAAATCACATTATACTCTTTATCATTAATTCATACAGTTCTTTAAAATTAAACGGATTAAAAAAATTCACATTTTCATAGTCGTCTAAAATCTCATGTGAAAAATCACAATCTGATGTAATTATTGGTGTATTATGCATTTTAGCTTCAGTTAAAGGTAATGGTGAACTTTCTATAAATGAAGGAAAAACCACTACAGATTTTGAATAATATTCAAACACCTTATCCCTTGATGTGTTACCAATAAAATTTATTGGTAAGTCCTCATCTATTACTTTTTTATATAATTCCATTACATTTTTATTCTCATCACCTTTTAATGTAAAAATAACTTTATAATTATATATATTTTTGCTTTTTAGTTTCAAGCAAGCATCAATGATAACTCTGTGATTCTTAAATTCAACACCACTTGCAGGATAGAAAAAAGTAGCTAAACTTTCTTTTGTTGGTTTGAAATATCTTTTCACTTCAACATTTATTCTAGGTGGCATTACTTCTATCTTATCATCAGCAACATTTAGATTTTTAACACATGCTTTTTTCATCCATTTAGTCTGTACTATTACTTTGTTTGCATTCTTTATTGATTTAAAAATGATTTTACTTACTATATTTTGATAAACCCAAAGTAATCTATTTTCTTTCAATGAAAATTTATATTCAGAGAATGGTAATGAATTATGTACATATACTGTTTGGTTTACTTTGCTGTGAGGTATAATAATATTTTGTAATGAAATAACCTCATCTACTTCATAGTATTTAACTAATTTAGGAGCAATAAAATGATCAAAATATAAACGATGTAACCAGCTTTTTTTAATCCATGGATATCTCAGAACTTTAATATTTTTTGTTTCCTCTAAATCAGGTTTACTTATAACAAATATATAACTATTATTCAAATTCGTTTTATACTCGTTGTAAAAATCCTTTAAAACAGATAGAGCTCCTCCACTTTCAGCTGCAACATCAAAAACTATTATTTTCATTATTTCCTCCAAACCATTCTATTTACAATACCTGTATAACTCTGAATAATTTTAACAATTTTCACACTAACATTTTCATCAATATAATTAGGCACATCAATCCCTAAGTCCTTATTTCCATTCATAGCTACAGCCATATCAACTGCTTGTAATACTTGTTTAGTAGTAATACTTCCAATTACGAAGTTACCTTTATCTAAAGCTTCTGGCCTTTCTGTGCTGGTTCTTACTGATACTGCAGGAAACTTAAAATAAGAAGCTTCCTCAGGTATAGTACCACTGTCGGATACCACACAGAAAGCATTAAGTTGTAAATTATTATAGTCTGCAAACCCGAATGGTTTTAAGCTACGTACGTTAGGATGAAATTTAAACTCGCGACCTTCAATAAACTTTTTGCTTCTTGGATGAGTGCTATATATAACTGGCATTTTATAATTCTCAGCCATAGAATTAACAGCATTCATTAATTCAAAAAAATTATGCTCATTATCAATGTTTTCTTCTCTATGAGCTGAAAGAAGAATATATTTTCCTTTTTCTAAGCCTAAGCTTTCAAGTATTTTACTGCTATTTATATTTTCAATATTTGCTGTAAGTACTTCTGCCATAGGTGAACCAACCACATATGTTCTTTCCTTTGCTACACCTTCATAATTTAAATAGCGTCTTGCATGCTCAGTATAGCATAAATTTACATCACTTGTATGATCGACTATTCTTCTATTTATTTCTTCTGGTAAATTTTCATCGAAACATCTATTGCCAGCTTCCATATGGAATATTGGAATCTTTAATCTCTTTGCAGATATTACACTAAGACATGAGTTAGTATCTCCAAGCACCAGTATTGCATCTGGCTTTACTTTAGCCATTAATTCATATGACTTAGCTATAACATTCCCCATAGTTTGTCCAAGATTATCTCCTACAACACCTAAATAATAATCTGGTGCTCTAAGACCTAGGTCTTCAAAGAAAATTTCATTTAATGTATAATCATAGTTTTGACCTGTATGTACCAATATATGTTCAAAGTACTTATCGCACTTTTTTATAGTCTCCGATAATTTGATAATTTCTGGACGTGTTCCCACAATTGTCATTAATTTTAATTTACTCAACAATGCCACTCCTCTTTATTTAAAATAATGCGGATAAAGCTCTTTATGATTATAAATCCATTCTTTCATCTCTATAACCATTTGTTCATAGCTAGGTACTTCAAATGAAAAACCTTCTCTATTGTTAACAAGAGATTTATTCAAATTTACTGCATCGCTTGGTAGAATATTAAGCTTACCTTCTTTCATATGCACATTAAATAAATCAAGCAAATCAAATTTGCTTATACTTTGGTTATTCACTAAATTATATATACCTGTTAGATCTTCCATTGCAGCTTTTTCCATTGCTTTTGCAAGCGTCAAAGTTGTAACACCTGTCCATATAGCTTTGGAATATCCATTGATAGTACCATTTTGCTTCATAAACCAATTAAATAAACCAATTCCATTCTCTTTCATATCTGGACCAACAATTGAATTTCTAAATGTTAAATTCTTATTATCTTTTATTTCTCCAAGCGCCTTTGTTCTATCATAGAAAGTTTCACCGTCTGGAAAACTTTCCTCACTATAAGCCCCCTTCTTACCTGAAAATACACAATCAGTACTCATATGGATGAATTTAGTTTTTGTTTCACTAAGTACATCTGCAATTAAGTGTGGCAAGTAACTATTAAGATATACTGCTTTTGATGGATCTTTATCACAATCTTGGTTTAGCACACCTATACAATTAATGACCACATCATAGTTGCCTTCTTTTAGCATCGATATTACGAAAGCTTTATCCATAGCATCTCCATTTATATTCTTAGAATAAGGAAATGGACTTTTAGAAAAAGCTGTTACATCATGACCTTGCTCATGTAAATATATTGAAATGGTATGTCCTGCCATACCTGTTGCTCCTAATATAAGAAATTTCATCTACTATTCCTACCTTTCACTTATATTATCTATTTTCTTCTCTAGTAACAGCAGCTTCCTTCATATTGTGCCACATCTCTAATTCTTCTCTTATATAATCAAGTCTTAATAGTTTTTCTTTAATTTGTTCCACAGTTAAAATTTCTGTGTTATGCGAATTATATTCTTTTTCTATAGATAATTTTTCATTTCCTATTTCAAAGTATTTATCATAGTTCAAGTCTCTTTTATCAGCTGGAACTCTAAAGAACCCTCCCATATCCTCTGCATGAAGATATTCCTCTCTTGTTAATAAGGCTTCATAAAGTTTTTCTCCATGACGTGTACCTATTATCTTAATCTCATTATCTACATTGAATAATTCCCTAACTGCTTGCGCTAAGTCACCTATTGTTGAAGCAGGAGACTTTTGAACCATGATATCTCCAGATTCAGCATTTTGGAATGCAAATACTACAAGTTCTACTGCCTCATCTAGACTCATTAAAAATCTTGTCATATTCGGATTAGTTACTGTAAGTGGTTGACCATTTTTAATTTGTTCTACAAACAGAGGTATAACAGATCCACGAGAAGCCATAACGTTTCCGTATCTTGTTCCACAAATAACAGTTTTATCTGGCGAAACAGTTCTTGATTTTGCTACAAATACCTTTTCCATCATAGCTTTTGATATTCCCATAGCATTGATAGGATAAGCAGCTTTATCTGTAGATAAACATATTACCTTTTTAATTCCATACTCTATAGCAGCTGTAAGCACATTATCAGTTCCAATAATATTAGTTTTAACTGCCTCAAGTGGGAAAAATTCACAAGAAGGAACTTGTTTTAAAGCTGCGGCATGAAATATATAATCAACTCCATGCATAGCATTTTTCACCGAAGCTAAGTCCCTAACATCTCCTATATAAAACTTTATCTTATCATTTTTATATAACTTTCTCATATCATCTTGCTTTTTCTCATCTCTTGAGAAAATACGAATTTCACCAATATCTGTATTTAGAAATCGATCAAGTACTGCATTTCCAAAAGAACCTGTACCACCTGTTATTAACAACGTTTTATTCTTGAACACATCTCTCAACTCCATTCTTTTCAAAGTAGCTTATCGTAAAAAACTCATCCATTCTGTTTAACAACTTATCTTTATCAAAATTAGATTTACTGTATTCATAAGCATTTTGGGCCATCTGTGACAGTTCATCCTTTGATTTAGATGTAAGTTCAATTATTTTCATCGCTAACATTTCTGCATTACCAGCTTCGCTAGATACACCAGCCTTTGCTTCATCAATAACTTTTTGTATTTCTCCATCAGCTGATACTATTATTGGAATACCACAAGCAAGACATGATTGAGTTTTTGCCGGTAATGTTATTGAAAAAACTCTACTTTTTGATAAACATATTAACGTTGCATCACAAACTGCCATAAATTCTGGAATCCTTGTTGGCGGTTGTTTTGCAATAAAATTGAACATATCAGAAACATTATATCCATTTGTCATATTTATAAGAGTTTCTTTAAAGCGTCCATCTCCTACTATATTGAAACGAACATTTATATTTTTACTTTTTAATATTTGTGCTGCTTTAGGCAATACATCTAACCCTTGGGCAACACCAATATTACCTGCAAAAATAATATTAAATGTACCGTCTTGAGGTACTTCTGACAATAATACTGTGTCTTTAGTATATGGCACATAAAAATCTTCTGCATACTGTGGCCAAAATTCAATCTTATCCTTAGGAACACCACGATTATTTATTGCTTCTATAAAACTTTGTGATGATGTAAAAATCCTATCGCATCGTTTATAAATATAATCAACCATCATACCAATTGAATTTATAATACGTTTGTTTTTTATACCTGCAACAATTTCAACATTTTCAGGCCATAAATCTGTTACATATAGGTAACATGGAATTTTTCTTTTCTTAGCATACCAAACTCCAGGTAATGCCTGAGTCATAGGTGATACTTCAAATATAAATACATAATCAGCTTTTATTTTCGTAAATACCTTCCAAAAGAATCCTGATACAACAAATGATAAATAATTTAATGCAAGCATTATTGAATTCTTTCCTCTTGGTATTAATGGTATTCTAATAATCTCAACACCGTTATACATTTCTTTTCTCTTTTTAAACAAACCATACCCTGGATAATATTTACCTTGTGGATAGTTTGGAATCCCAGTAATTACTGTTACCTTATATCCTCTTTTTACCCATTCAGTACAAATATCATTTATTCTAAATTGCTCAGGGTAGAAATATTGTGCAATAACCAAAATATGTTTTTTCAATGTGTTATCCACCCTTTCTAATTTTCTGTCTCCTTTACCGCTTCTTTCAAATCCCTAATTCTATAATTTTGTTTGTATTCACTCATACTTTTCTCATAAACCAAATTTCCAAACGCCTTATTCACTATCCCCACAAAACTCCCCATAATCTTCAAAAAAGGATTGAACATTCTAGTTAATAATATCTTCTTCCCATGTGCATCAGCCACAAGCTTCACTAACTCACTTGTCCCAATATATTCACTATTTTGCGGAAAGAATATTCCTCTTTCTTCATTTACTATCATTAATCTAATAAACTCACAAAGGTTATCAATATGAAGCATACTTCTTTCATTTTTAATGTCAGGAAATATTGGTAACTTTTGTGCTATCTTAGCAAGCTTAGGGTAATTTCCTTTAGATCCTTTGCCAAATATCATAGGTGGCCTTATAACCACTACATTTAATTTATCATCTTGTATTGGAAGAATTCCTTCTTCAGCTTCTAATTTACTTCTTCCATAAAAATTACTTGGCTCTGGTAAAGTATTTTTATCTATAACTCTTTTATGATTAATATGGCTGCTATCCCCATAAACAATGATGCTGCTCATAAAAATGAATTGTTTAACCCCATCTGCTTTTGTCTTCTTAGCCGTTTCTATAGTAAGATCACGATTAACCTTATAATATAAATCCTCTAATTTAGGATCAGTTGAAACATGCGCTATTCCTGCTACATGAAATACAACGTCATAGTCAGAAAAGTCTTTTTCCTTCCATGTCCCATCTTTCATATCCACAGTATCCACTTTATAATCTAAAGGCCACTGCTGTAGCCATTTTTCAAAGCTAGTACCTATATAACTATTGGCACCTGTTATAAGTATTTTCTTCATCCTAGCAGCCACCTTTCTTCACTTTATCTAGACAAACACTATTTCATTACAGTGATAATTTCTCATATAATATAGAAATCAAAGAAAAGGAACATCTCCATTAAAATTATAGAATGTTCTTTTAACTTCAAATTAAATAGAATTATATGCCTTTTCTTTATTTATTCAATTTAGTATGGTACTGCCATAATAAAAAAATTAATTTTTAATGACAATATTCAAAAGAACTATTGATTGCTAGCCTGTTTAGTAGCTGCAACCTCACTCATAACTGTATTTTCGCTCTTATTAAGAGTTCCAGTTCC
>CAZUFW010000070.1:7706-12173 GCA_964619895.1 uncultured Clostridia bacterium
AAAATATAAGTTTAATTTATTAACATATTCCCCATCATACCTAGCTTTGTCTTCTATCTCTAATGCATCTCTACCATTAATTTGAGCCCATCCTGTTAGTCCAGGAAGTATATCATTAGCTCCATACTTGTCTCTTTCTGCTATCAAGTCATACTGATTCCAAAGCGCAGGTCTTGGCCCTATAATGGACATTTCTCCTACGAATATGTTCCATATTTGTGGCAATTCGTCAAGGCTTGTTTTTCTTAGGAACTTACCCATTCTTGTTATATATTGTTCTGGGTTTCTTAGTAGATGTGTTGGCATATCTTTTGGTGTGTCTATTCTCATAGTTCTGAATTTTAGTATATTAAAATGTGATTTATTTATTCCCACTCTCTTTTGTTTAAAAAACACTGGTCCTTTTGAATCTAACTTTATTAAAACTATTAATATTATAAATAATGGCGATAGTATAACTAACCCAGTGAATGATAAAATCATGTCCATAATTCTTTTAAACTTTATATATACCATCTACATATCCCCTTTCTATATCTTTAGAACAATACCTGCTTAAATTTTCTTCTCCGTCATAAACCTTTCCTGCCTCAACTTTACTTAATTTATCCACTGTAGAGTTAGCTTTAACTATGGCTCCAGCATTTATATGACAGCCTTCCCTAACTATACATTCATGATCTATAATAGCTCCTATACTTATGATGCATCCTCTCTCTATCACTGCATTGGTGTTTACTGCAGCCTTTGCACCTACAATAGAACCTTCAGCTATTTTAGCCCCTGGGCTAATAAATGCATTGGGATATATTAATGTAGGTATTTGAAAACCTGCATTCATAAGGGTATTAAGCCATTCCATTCTCAACTCATTATTCCCAAAAGCGGGAAATGCATAGGAGTACTTATTTATATATTCCTTATAATCCTTACAAAGTCCTATGGCAATTCCACTCTCTTTATTGTCATCTAAAAAATCAATTTTATTGAAGCATTTCATAGCCTCAGCAGTTTCCCTAACCACCCTGCCATGGCCACCTGCACCTAAAATGAGTAAGTTACTATTTTGTTTCAATTTACTTGAATCTTCATCCATTTTACATGCACACCTCACCCATAAATATAATCCATCCTCTTATTTACCATTAACTTAAGTTTAACCCTTAGCCACAGCCACTTCCTCCATGGCACTTCCTCTAGGTAATCTTCCCTTTTCTACTACTTCCTCTTCTTCCTTCTTGTCCAATCTCTTATAAGTAGGAACCACTTCTTCAATCTTTCTCAAAATCATCTCATCGCTTCCAAACTTAATCAAATCCATAAGCTCAGAAATTTGTCGTTTCACAGTGTTAAAGTCAAATTTTGTAGGCTTTCCAATAAAGATCTTTTCATGCTCAGTATCTCCCAGTCCTTCTTCTTGCATAAGCAGCTCTTCATAAAGCTTTTCTCCAGGTCTTAATCCTGTTACTTCAATTTTCATATCCACATTGGGCTCAAAGCCTGAAAGTCTTATAAGATGCTCTGCTAAGTCATATATTTTAACCGGGCTTCCCATATCTAGTACAAATATTTCCCCACCCTTGGCAAAAGCTCCTGCTTGTAGCACTAACTGTGCTGCTTCTGGTATTAGCATAAAGAATCTTGTAATCTCTTTATGGGTTACAGTAACTGGTCCCCCTTCTGCTATTTGATTTTTAAATAGAGGAATTACAGAGCCATTACTTCCCAGCACATTTCCAAACCTTACAGCCACAAATTCCGTTTCACTTTTTCCATCTATAGCTTGTATCACCATTTCGCACATTCTCTTAGATGCTCCCATGACATTGGTAGGGTTTACAGCCTTATCTGTAGATATTAATACAAACCTATTAACACCATATGCATCTGCACATTCTGCAGTATTTAATGTTCCCACCACATTATTTTTAATGGCTTCTTCAGGATTAAACTCCATAAGGGGAACATGCTTGTGAGCAGCTACATGGAAAACTACATGAGGTCTATACTCTTCAAATATCTTTTCTAATCTTCTTCTATCTCTAACGGAGCATATTAATACCTTTAAATTTAAATCAGGGTGTTTTCTTAACAGCTCATTTTGCAAATCATAGGCATTGTTTTCATAAATATCTAATATTATAAGTTCTTTAGGTTTATAATTAACAATCTGCCTGCACAGCTCTGAACCAATGGAGCCTCCTCCACCTGTTACCAGCACTACTTTTCCTAAAAGGTAATCAGAAATCCCTTTATTATCTAGCTTTATTGGATCTCTTCCCAATAAGTCCTTTACATCAACATTTCTCATGCTGCTTAAAGTCACCTTATTGTCTAATAGCTCACATACTCCTGGAATTATCTTTGTCTTACATCTTGTTTCATGGCACAATCTTACTAGTTCTTTTCTTCCACTTATAGATAATGAAGTAATGGCAATAATTATTAGATCTATGTTATATCTATGTGCTATATCTTTAATGGAATCTCTATCTCCCATTACCTTTACACCACTTATGCTTTTGCCTATCTTACTTTTATTATCGTCTATAAATCCTATAACATCATAGTTAATTTCTGGATGCCTGTGTATCTCTTTTACTATACTAACTCCACCAGTTCCTGCTCCTACTACTAGCACTCTTTTAAAGTCACGCTTGTCTACTTTTTTAAGTATTAAGGGTAGTCTCCTAGTAATTCTAAAAAGCATTCTGAAACCCAAGGTAAAGATTGTAATAAATACTCCCGATAATATAATTACAGAGTAAGGCAGCTTATAGTCAAAAAAAGAGCTTGCCATAAGTATAATAGCGTTAGCTGTTAGGTTACTAATAGCACCTATCATAAACTCATATATACTTGCAAGACTCCACAAATTACTGTAGAGGTTAAACAAATAGAATGTCATTACATATATTATAGTAACTGGCAAAAAGATTCTTTTATATTGTTCAATATATATAGCTGGAATATCAGTATAGAATCTAAAAAATAAAGCCATTAAAAAACTACAATTTACGAAAACCATGTCATAAGTTACCATAATAAGCTTTTTATCCCTTACAAATTTCTCCATTTAACCCCTTCTTTAATTTAAAATTAGTAATATTTAAAGTTTATAAAAAAAATTTTACACCTTTTATGTAATTTTGTGTATAATTAAATATTATCATTTTATTAATAAAGTGTCTATTATTACTCACATTAAAAATCTTGATTACTGCATAAAAATTCAAAATACCTAAGTTTATTAAGTTTTTTTTAATTAAAGCGATTTTTTCTGTAAAATCAATATTAAACACAATGTTTTATGAGATTATATCCATATACTCAAAACACACATTCTAATCGACTTTTTATGTCAAAAATTTTTTATAAAAATATTCATTTTAAATAATTATACATTAAATTGTAATTAAATACATAGTGATGTACAATATAATTCATAGGAAATTTAAGGAGAAGATTATGAAAAAAATATCAAAAGGCAAAAAAATATTTATTGTAGTATTAACCTTAATAGTAAGTGCTCTTGCAGTAAGTGGTTTGTATATCAACTCTTTGCTAAACAAATCAGAAAAGACCACCATATCTAAAGCTCCCGAAGATTTAGGTATAGACACCACAGTTCATCCTGAAGAAACCAAAGTAAAGGAAATAGTTAATATAGCCTTATTTGGTATAGATGCTCCTAAAGGTCAGAGGGGGAGATCTGATGCTATTATGATTATGACAGTGGACAATGTGCATAATACTATTAAGCTTTCTTCTATTATGAGGGACTCTTATGTTGCCATCGATGGTCATGGCATTGATAAGATTAATCATGCTTATGCTTTTGGTGGTCCGCAGCTGGCTATTAAGACTATAAACCAAAACTTCAAGCTAAACATCAAAGACTTTTTTACCGTTAACTTTTCCACCATGCCAGAGATTATAGATGCCATTGGCGGTGTGGATATGGATATTAAGGACTATGAAGTGGCTCATCTTTCTAATTTAGGCATAACAAAACCTGGACATTACAATTTAAATGGCCAACAAGCTTTGAATTATAGCAGGATTAGAAAATCTGGTAATGGAGACTATGAAAGAACAGATAGGCAGAGAGCTGTGCTTAATGAGGTGTTTAAGAAGATAACCTCTGCAGGTACTATGAAGTTTCCTAGCTATGTGTCTCAGCTTCTTCCTTTAACTGAGACAAGCTTATCTAATATGGATATATTAAAGCTAGGTAAGGATACTTTAGCTGTAGGAAACTTAAAGTTTAATGAAAAGAGATTTCCTCAAGATGGCTTTTGCCAAGGTAAGATGATAAATGGTATTTACTATTTAACCTTTAATAAAGAAGAAACCATAAAACAAATGCAAGATTTTATATTTAATAAGTAAAAAGTCTATGGGATACTTTAAACTATCCCATAGACTTTTAAATTTCCTTATTATGCTTCGCCAATATAGCATTTA
>CAZUFW010000071.1:0-11204 GCA_964619895.1 uncultured Clostridia bacterium
GTTCCAATATTTACGTGTGGCTTATTTCTTTCAAATTTTGCTTTTGCCATTTTTTATTCCTCCCTACTATTATACATTTTAAATAGCTAATATGTATTAGCACTAAATTAATATAAGAAAAACTTCTAACGAAACATTAGAGGTAGCTTTACTTGAACCTCATTTACGGAAAGTTCTTTAAATAAAAATTAATAAAGTAAAACTTTCCTATTCGTTATAAAAAATACTTCATTAAAATCTATTATGTCATAAACTAATATAGTCTTAGAAAACTTGTCCGGGCGTTTCTTAATGTTTTTACTAATTGGAGCCCACGACCGGACTCGAACCGGTGACCTCTTGCTTACCATGCAAGTGCTCTACCTCCTGAGCTACATGGGCGTTTGTAGCCGTCACTTAAATAATTTTACTATCAGCTTAATTTTATGTCAATAGGCAAAATATTGAATAGCAACTTTATGCATCTTTCAATTCTAGATACCTTTCTAGTTTCCTCTTTACTCTTTGTAAAGCATTGTCTATTGACTTAACATGCCTATCTAAGTCTACTGCTATCTCTTGATAGGATTTACCTTGAAGATATGACATCAGCACTTCCCATTCAAGATCGCTTAAGATCTCACCTATTTTGCTTTCAATGCTTTGTAACTCTTCTCTGCTTATTATTAGCTCCTCTGGGTCAGTTATTTTAGCTCCTGTCAATACATCAAGAAGAGTTCTATCTGATTCTTCATCATATATGGGCTTATTTAATGACACATATGAATTTAAAGGTATGTGTTTTTGCCTAGTGGCAGTTTTAATAGCAGTTATTATCTGCCTAGTTATACATAACTCAGCAAAAGCTCTAAAGGAAGTAAGCTTGTCCTGATTGTAGTCACGTATAGCCTTATAGAGACCTATCATCCCTTCTTGAATGATATCTTCTTTATCTGCGCCAATTAAAAAATATGACCTTGCCTTAGCTCTAACAAAGTTCTTATATTTTTTTATAAGGTATTCTAGTGCTTCAGGGTCACCATCTCTAGCATCATCAATTATTTTTTCATCATCCATGGTGTCATATTCTTCTATTGACAAATCTTTGTATATACTCAATCCCACCCAGCATCCCCTCCAGCAAAATGTTGAAACGTTTAACGCATACACTCATTATATATATATTTAATATGCCAGTCAAGGTATTTACTTATTCTTTCTAAGATTTTCGAGCTTTTCTAAAGTTTTTTTATCTAGTCGCCCCATTAAAAGATCATTTGTTTCATTAGTTGCTCTATTTTTCTTTCTTATGAGCTCTTTATAGTGCTCTACTTCAAGCTTTAATTCTCTAGCTGAAATCCTAGTTCCTCCTCTGCCCATTACTACCTGTTGCTCAACCCAATCTGATGTAGCCACTCTTACTTTCTTTGTTCTTCCAATTGCATCTAAAGTTCTTTCAATGTAATGGTCCGCACTCTCTTTTTCTTTTGTATATACTATATCAACACCTTTAAAGGTTTCTTCTTTCTCCATACTGCCTTTTACAAAATGTGCATCGAATACTATTATTACTTTTATACCAGTAAAAGATTGATACTCAGCAAGTATCTCAATTAGTTCGTTTCTTGAAATCTCTAGGCTTTGCTTTGACAATTCTCTTAGATTGCTCCAGTTGTTTATGATATTGTACCCGTCAACAAATAGGTACTCTTTAGCACTACTTCTCATGTCATTCTTTTAAGCCCCTTTGCCTCAACACTTCATACATCATTACTGACGCAGCAACGGAAGCATTTAGTGAAGCTACTTTTCCAGCCATAGGTATTTTAACTAGGAAATCGCATTTTTCTTTTATCAATCTTCCTATGCCTTTGCCTTCACTGCCAACTACTATTGCTATAGGACCTGTAAGATCTCTATCAAAGTAATCTTGTTCTCCACCCATATCTGCTCCATATATCCATATGCCTCTTTCTTTAAGCTCTTCAATTGTTGAAGCAATATTAGGAACCTTTGCAATATTCATATGCTCTACTGCTCCTGCTGAAGCTTTTATGACTATAGGTGTTAGTCCAACGGCTCTTCTTTTAGGTATTATAACTCCATGAGCTCCTACACATTCCGCTGTACGGATGATTGCTCCTAGATTATGAGGATCTTCTATTTCGTCTAATATTATTATGAAAGGGTCTTCATTTCTATCTTCTGCAACTTTTATTATGTCTTCTACCGTCTTATATTCATATGGTGTAACTAATGCTATTACACCTTGGTGTGCTTTAGTTTCTGACATTGCATCAAGTTTTGCTTTTTCTACGTATTGTATTACTAATTTTTTATCTTTTGCCATTCCTATTATTTTATTTATTGAGCCTTGGTCTGAACCTTTAGCAATTAGTATTTTGTCTATTTCTCTACCGCCTTTTATAGCTTCCATTACTGGATTACGCCCTTCTACATAACCTTCTTCTCTCATTCTCTTCACCTCTCGTAATTATTTTTATAAAATTGATTAGAATATTGTAAGTTAGCATTCGTACGCTGAAAAATTAGATAAAATACTAAGCGAACATTTGCAGGGCACGACTATAATTCTTAGCGAATGTAGGATTTTTTACCGAAATGAGCTATAGAATTATTCGTGGCCGAAACCGTGAGAGTGTATTTTATCTAATTTTTCCTCACCTACAAATTCTTAAATTTCTCTCTTACTTCTTTCATCTTTCCGCAAGTCATGTTCCCTTCTGGGCATGGGCCATTCACACAGCTTGGGCCACAGTATTTAAATAATGAAGGTGCAACTTCTTTTACGAGCCTTAGCATTTCTATAGCTAACTCCCTTATTTCCCATTGTGCTCTATTGCAGCATCTTTTATTAAAAAAGTTAAATAGTGCTCTTGCGTTCATTGTAAACACAATTTTCGTTTCACATGCATTAGGAAATACATATCTTGCATCTTCAATTGCCATTTTTTCAGCATCTTTTCTGGCTTTGTCCTCGCTATTACCAGCCTGTATAAGTTTTTCGTAGTGCTCCTTAAATAGTATGTCTGTTAATTCACCATAGTATTTTTGATCTTGCTCCATAGCTTCAATAAATTTTGCTTTTGCTTCTGGTAAAGCTTCTATTGATGGTGGAATTATGTACTCAAATTGCTGTAGCTTAACATATCTCTGAGATTGCTGGGAATATGACACTCCAATTCTATGCCTTACTAATTGATGAGTTAAAACCCTACTTATGCCTTCAACTCCAAATGTAAAAGAAACATGTTCAACTGGTGATTCGTGACCTAGACTCATAAGCATTTCAATAAATCTTTGTGTTTTTTCGTTGTCAAGTTTTTCTTCAATATCTTCCACTCCAACTTGTGAGTAGCATAGCTTTGCAGCAGCAGCCACAAGTTTTTCTGGTTCTTCCGTATGTCTCAACAAGCTCACTTTAAGCATTTACTTTTCCCCCTTCTATTTATCTTCACTCTCATCTATTATCATACTGAAAATCTGTAAAATTCTTTCATGCCTTCCCATAAGATACAAATAGCCAATTAGTGTTTCAAAGCCAGTTGCATATCTATAATCCAAAAGATTTGCATTTTTAGGTGCAGAGCCAGACTTTGCATTTCTACCTCTCTTCACCATATACCATTCCTCTTCCGTAAGCTTATCCTCTAAATAGTGGATTATATCTGCCTGTGCTTTAGCCTTTACATACTCTATTGCCTCTTTATGAAGCTCATTAACTGATATGTTTTTTCTTCTAATCAAATATGTCCTTATAAAGAGCTCATATACTGCATCTCCTATATAAGCAAACTGCAAGGGAGATAGCATTTTAAGGTCTACCCCCCAGTCCTTGCATATGCTTTTGAATCCATCAAATAAGTCATTTTCCATCTTATTATCTAACCCTCTTCCACTTAACTCCATCTTTTGTATCCTCAAGTATTATTCCTTTTTCTTTTAAGCTATCTCTTATTTGATCAGCTAGTTTAAAATCTTTATTTTTTCTAGCCTCAGTTCTTTTATCTATAAGCTCTGCAATTTCTTCATCTAGCAGTTCATCTTCTTTGTTTAATATGCCTAAAATTCCACTAAGCTCCGTTAGTATCTCATGTACAAATACCACTAACTCCTTGGGAGAATCTTGACTTAGTTTGCTATTGCCTTCTTTTACTATTTCGAATAATGCAGAGATTGCATCAGCAGTATTTATATCGTCTTCCATGCTATCTATGAATTTTTTCTTTAGTTCCATAATTTCTTCTTTTATCTTAATATCTTCATCATTTAATGTCTTTTCTTGGCAGTTATTTATCAAATATTCTAGGTTCTTCTTGCCATTATACAGTCTATCAAGACCATTTTTAGCCTGCTCTACAAATTCCCTGCTAAAATTTACAGGTTTTCTATAATGTGCTGATAATATAAAAAATCTTAATACTTCTAAGTCAAATTCTTTACTTATTTCTCTGACTGTAAAGAAATTCATTAAGGACTTTGACATTTTCTGATTTTCTACATTTATCATAGCATTGTGAAGCCAATAGTTTGCAAAAGGTTTCCCTGTAAGGCTTTCACTCTGTGCTATTTCATTTTCATGATGAGGAAACTGTAAATCTTCTCCGCCAGCATGTATATCAATAGTATCTCCTAAATATCTTCTTGCCATTACTGAACATTCTATATGCCAACCTGGTCTACCTTTTCCCCAAGGACTATCCCATGAAGGTTCTCCTGGTTTTGCACTTTTCCATAGGGTAAAATCCATAGGATTTCTTTTAACTTCATTTACCTCTACCCTTGCTCCGGATATTAAATCTTCTATATTTTTCTTAGATAGTTTTCCGTAGTCTTCTAGCTTTGTAACATCAAAATATACGTCGCCATTAGCACTGTATGCATATCCTTTTTCTACAAGCTCCTTAATGAAGTTTACTATATCTGTAATATGTTCAGTGGCTCTAGGATGATTTGTTGATTCTTCCTTTAACAATAATCCTTTGGCATCATCTAAATATTCTCCAATAAACTTTTCTGAGATTTCTTTTACAGTCATACCTTCTTCGTTAGCTTTGTTTATAAGTTTATCATCTATGTCAGTAAAATTCACTAAATAATTTACTGTATATTTTTTGTATTCTAGATATCTTCTTAATACATCAAATACTACTAAAGGTCGTGCGTTTCCTACATGAATATAATTATATACAGTAGGTCCGCATACATAAATAGTAACTTTGTCTTGTTTAATCGGCTTAAATTCCTCTTTTTTTCTTGTTAGTGTGTTATAAAGCTTCATCATTGTCCCTCCCTATTGAATTATAAATATAATTTTCTAGATCAGCTATCCTCTTTCTTAAGCTCTCGAGTTCTTGAGCAACAGGGTCAGGAAGCTTTACTTGGTCCAAATCAATGCCCTTATCTGCTAATGAAATTCTCTTGTTCTCTTTTACAACTATTCTTCCAGGTACTCCAACTACGGTACAGTTTGGAGGCACTTCTTTTAGTACTACTGAGCCTGCACCAATTTTAGAATTATCCCCTACCCTAAATGGCCCAAGTACTTTAGCACCACTACTTACTACTACATTGTTTCCTATGGTAGGATGTCTCTTGCCTTTATCTTTTCCTGTTCCTCCAAGAGTTACCCCTTGATATATGGTCACGTTATTTCCTACTTCAGCAGTTTCTCCTATGACCACACCTATTCCATGGTCAATAAAAACTCCTTCTCCAATTTTAGCTCCTGGATGTATATCAATTGCAGTTATAAATCTAGCTATTGTTGATATAAGTCTAGCTATAAAGAATAATCTTCTTTTATAGAACCAATGTGCAACCCTATAGAACATTATGGCATGAAGTCCTGGATAACAAAATAAAACTTCTAATGTGCTTTTCACAGCAGGGTCTCTTTCTCTTATGGCTCTAATATCTGTTTTCAAATGTTTGAACATAAGAATCTCCTTTCATTTCATTTCAATCACTTGTCTTACTAATTCTATATAACACAAAGTAAAGTCAGGGTTTAATACATAAATCGGGTTAGGTCATAAGCAGTCTCGCAACACAAATTTATTTGTTCGCTGTCGCTCACATAAATTTGGTGCTCGTTGCGTTTGACCTACCTACGATTTCCTGATAAAAGCGTTCAGAAAATCGGGTTAGGTCATAAAAAAAACCGCCTCAATAATAAATAAAGAGACGGTTTTATTCCGCGGGTCCACTCTAATTGGGCAAATCTGCCCCACCTCGTAAAAGCTATAACGTGGCTTATCCGGTTAACCTTACTTATATTTCAGGCAACAGTTCAAAGGTGCACTTCAATCTAAAATTGACCTAAGGCTTCTCTCAGCTTATAAAAGCCTCTCTCTGTAAGTGTAATAGATCTACTCTACCTTATCATAACCTTTAACATTAACTTTAATGCAATAATGTATTTATAATATATTACTAGATGCTAATATATTTTTCAATACATATTTAACATGTTTTATATGGTAAATTAGGTAAAACTATTTTAGTATCTGTTTTTCTACATATTCTATGCGGCTAAGTATGTTTTGTTTCCCTAAAATCAGAATTATTTTATCTAAATCTGGTCCATGAAGCTGGCCAGTTAATGTCGACCTTATTGGCATAAATAAGTTTTTGCCCTTAACTCCTGTACTTTTCTGAATTCTCTTCATTACTGTAGTAGAAAACTCTTCATCAACTTCATCTATTTGCAAAAGCTCTTCTCTAAATGCTTCAAGCAAAGAAGGTACTTGTTCTCCTTTAAGCATTTCACTTACTTCTTCATTCTCTGGTTTTATTTCATTATCAAAATAAAACTGTGCTTTTTCTGCTATCTCTCCTACGTATGATATTCTCTCTTGAAGAGTTGATACTAAAAACTTTATCCAGTCATATCTATTATTTACATCTTCTTCTGTAATATAACCTGCATTTAAGAGGTGAGGTATAGCTAGCTCAGTAATTTCCTGTACATTTTTATTTCTTATATAGTGCCCATTTATCCAATCAAGCTTATCTTTATCAAATACTCCTCCAGTATTTGATACTCTCTCAAATGAAAATTGTTCAACTAGCTCATCCATTGTAAAGAACTCTTGATTACTTTCTGGACTCCAGCCTACTAATGCAAGATAATTTACAAGCCCTTCTGGCAAATACCCTTTAGCTCTAAAGTCTTCAACTGATACATCACCATGTCTTTTGCTAAGCTTTTTCTTTTCTTTATTTAATACTGTAGGTAAATGAACAAACTCTGGTGTTTCCCATCCAAACGCTTCAAACAAATATGCATGCTTTGGTGCTGATGGTAACCACTCTTCTCCTCTTACTATATGAGTTATTTTCATGAGATGGTCATCTACTACTACTGCGAAGTGGTAAGTAGGAAATCCATCAGATTTTAAAAGCACTTGATCATCTAAATCCTTTGTATTTATTGTAATCTTTCCTCTTATTAAATCATTAAATACTATATCTCTATTTTGAGGAAGTTTAAGTCTAATTACGTATTCTTCCCCTGCTTCAATTCTTTTTTTTGCTTCTTCAATGCTTATGTCTCTACAATGTCCGTCATATCCAAGCATTAGACCCTTTTCTTTTTGTTCTTCCCTGATTCTTTCAAGTCTTTCTTTGTCACAAAAACAATAGTAAGCATGTCCTTTTTCTAATAGTTCATCTATATATTTTCTGTATATGTCAAGTCTCTCTGATTGAATATATGGACCGTACTCACCTTTTTGAACTATCTTTCCATCCTCAATAAAGACACCTTCATCATGCATTACTCCAGACCACGATAAAACCTCAAGCATTTTCTCTATTGAATCACCTACATATCTTGTCTGATCTGTATCTTCTATTCTAAGTATATATTTTCCACCTTTATTTTTTGCATATAAATAGTCATAAAGAGCTGTTCTTAGACTACCAATATGTAAATACCCAGTAGGACTAGGTGCAAATCTGACTCTCACTTCAGACATCTTAAAACCTCCCAAATAATTTTCCTATTCATATTTGTATATTATATAATACTACTCATGTAGTATCAAGGAATAATGTTGTACCAATAATATCTCTTAAAATCTTCTAATAAGGTAGAAAACTAACAATAATAAAACAATGTGCATTATCCACCAACCTAATGAAAGAAATGTAAATCTGCCTCTATAATCTATTCTTCTCCTATTTCTATCCATTGTTCTCCTCCTAATGACATATAGATAGTATTAGGATTTGCAAAATGGAGAAGGTATATTCGTAGGTCCTGCAAATGTTCGCTTAGTATTTCATTTAACTTTTCTTTTTGCTCTGGAAACTTCTAACAAAAAATACATTTATTAATATCAATTTAAAGACTTTATCTGTGTTTGCATAACATTGCTGAACCAATTATGCCTGCATCATTGCCGTGTTCAGCTATAACTATTTTACTATAAGGCATATCTTTAAATAGTATCTTTTCATATATTCTGTTATTAATTAACTCTAGCAAATAGTCTCCAGACTTTGACACTCCACCACCTAAAGCTATCACCTCTGGATCAAGAATATTTATTAAATTCGTAATGCCTATTACTAAATAATCTACAAATCTATTAACTGAGCTTAAAGCTAGTTTATCTCCAGCCTTAGCACAATCAAATATAATTTTGGCATCAAGTTTATCTAGATTATCACCAATATAGTCTCTTATGGTAGTATTTTCTTTTGTCTCTTCCATTAGCTTTCTAGTATATTTTATCAATGCAGTTGCTGAAGAAAAAGTTTCAAAGCAGCCATTTTTACCACAGTTACAATTATAAAAATTTTCACCTATTATCATATGACCTATTTCTGACCCAATATTATTTGTTCCACCATAGAGTTTTCCGTTAATAATAAATCCTCCACCAACTCCAGTTCCAAGAGTGATAAGAATGGAGTTTTGAGTACCCTTTAGTGCGCCATTTTCATATTCCGCTAAGGCAGCCACTGAAGCATCATTGTCTATGTAAATTGGCTTGTTGAATTCTTTTTCTAGTGTTTTACCTAAGGGAACATTTCTCCAACCTAGATTAACGCATTCCACAACATTTCCTGTTTTTCTGTCAGCTACTCCAGGCACTCCAATACCTATTCCCAATACATCTTTATTGGCTGGTGCTTGGTCAATAACGTCTCTAATTAGGCTAATAATATCTTGTATAACTGTATCCCATCCCCTAGAAGGCAATGTAGGACAGTTTTTCTGGAATAATATATTCCCATCAATTGAAACTAACCCAGCAGTAATATTTGTTCCGCCAACATCTACCCCAATATACATACAAGTAATCCCCCTAAAATAATGTAGTTTTTCCTAACTTATTAACCCAGTAATTACTATGCTTATTTTATCATAATATTAATTCGGCCTGAAGATAAATATATGAATTTTATTTATATTTTCTATAAAAAAACAAGGTTACCGCGATTTACGGTAACCTTCATTCTACAATTCTAATCCTTGATATGCAAATTCTGCCTTTATCTTATCCATTATTTCATCTACACTTATTTCAGATTTTTCTCCATCTCTTCTTAAAGAGAATTCAACTACTCCTTCATTTGCTCTTTTTCCAACTGTAACTCTTACTGGTATTCCAATTAAGTCTGCATCTTTGAACTTAACTCCTGCTCTTTCATTTCTGTCATCAAGCAGTACTTCTAGTCCAGAGTTTTTTAACTCCTTATATAATTTTTCTCCAAGAGCAGCTTGTTCTTCACTCTTAACATTTACAACAGTGACAATAACATGGTATGGCGCTACTGATAGCGGCCATATAATTCCGTTTTCGTCGTAGCATTGTTCTATTATTGCAGCAGCTGTTCTTGATACTCCTACTCCATGGGAACCCATGTATATTTTTTGCTCTTTACCATTCTCATCTAAGAATGTAGCATTTAGTGCACTACTGTATTTTAATCCTAATTGGAATATGTTCCCTACTTCTATTCCTCTATCCATTTTTAGTGGTGCTCCACATTTTGGACATTTATCTCCTTCACGGACTAGTAAAAGATCTTCTACAACTTCTCCTTCAAAATCTCTACCATAGTTCACATTCTTAATATGATAGTCAGTTTCATTTGCTCCTACTATGAAATTACTCATTTTTGTAATTCTAGAATCAACTATTACCCTTATATCTTTCTTTAGATTAATTGGGCCAGCAAATCCTACTTCTGCTCCTGTAACTGCCTTTACTGTTTCTTCGTCTGCCATAATAAGTTCGTGTTCTGGAACACCTAATACTTTAACTAGTTTTATTTCATTAAGCTCTCTGCTTCCTGGTATCACTACTGCTACTACTTCGTCTTTAGCCATATACAATAATGTTTTTGCAAAGCTTTCAGCTGATGCATTAAAGAATTTAGCTACTTCTTCTATGGTCTTGACATTTGGTGTATGAACCTTTTCTGATTGAAGTTTTTCTTGGGTATTTAACTCTACTTCATACAAGCAGTTTGCCTTCTCATCTGTAGCAGCATAGTCACAGCTATCACAATAAGCTATTGCACTTTCACCATATTCTGACATAGCCATAAATTCGTGAGAGTCACTTCCTCCCATGGCACCAGAATCACCTTCAACAACTTTGAATTTTAATCCACATCTTGCGAAGATTTTTTCGTAAGCTTTCCACATATCCCCATAAGATTTCTTCATGCCTTCTTCATCGATATCAAAAGTGTAGGCATCTTTCATTATGAATTCTCTTGCTCTCATAAGACCAAATCTAGGTCTTTTTTCGTCTCTATACTTAGTTTGTATTTGATAAAGACTAAGTGGAAGCTGTTTATAGGATTTCACCTCATGTCTTATAAGGTCTGTAAATATTTCCTCATGTGTTGGTCCTAAGCAAAACTCTCTTTGGTTTCTGTCGTACAGTCTAAACATTTCAGGACCAAAATCATCCCATCTGCCAGATTCCTGCCAAAGTTCAGCAGGTTGTATTGCTGACATAAGAACTTCTTGAGAATCTATGGCATTCATTTCTTCTCTTACGATGTTTTCAACCTTTTTTAGTACTTTAATTCCAAGAGGCAAGTAGGAATACACTCCTGATACTAATTTTCTAATCATTCCTGCTCTTAATAAAAGCTGATGGCTTGGTAGCTCTGCCTCTGAAGGTACTTCTCTTAATGTTGGCATATAAAGCTTTGACATTTTCATATATATC
>CAZUFW010000072.1:0-10891 GCA_964619895.1 uncultured Clostridia bacterium
TTTTAGATATTCATTTATTAGTTCATTAAAAGCGCTTTATACATTAGATAGGCGTTAATAGAGCCAGTAAGCTCGAACATTTTCCAGAAAAACTCTGCATTGAACATAGGATAAAACACCTCTCTAAGCTATTTACTAAGATTATAGCATGAGGTGTAAAAAAGTTCAAGGAATATGTAAACTAAATTTTAGTATTTTTTAAGCCTTTAGCCTCTGTCTCAAAACTTCATACATTATTACAGAGGAAGCAATTGCAGCATTCAATGACTCTGCTTCTCCTGGCATAGGTATTTTAATAAGCAAATCCGAATCTGCCATAACCTCATTTGATACTCCAGAGGCTTCATTACCTATTACTAAGGCAAAGCTTATCTTGAAATCTACGTCAAAGCAGTATTTCTTTGTATTTAAAGAGGTCGTGATAACTTTTATATTGTTTTCCTTTAAATCTTTGATAACTTCATTAGTATCTTTATAGTATAAAATGGGAACATGGAATATTGAACCCATAGTTGAACGAATTGTCTTAGGATTAAATATATCGACACACCCCTCAGTTACTATAACTCCATTTGAACCAAAAGCGTCCGCTGTTCTTATAATAGTACCCATATTACCCGGATCTTGTACCCTATCTAAAAGTATTAGAAAATTTTCTTCTTCTTTCAAGACCTCATCTATTTTTTTCAAATCATATTCTACCACTGCTAAGATTCCTTGAGGTTTTTCTGTGTCTGATACTTCGTTGAAAAGCTTATCTGATATATAGTTTAGCTTATAGTTTCCTAGGCTTATTTTATCAAATAATTCTTTTCCACCTTTTATACTAAAAAGCATATCTGAATAAACCAGATACACTATTTTAGTATTTGATAAAACGCATTCTTCAACTGCTCTTATACCTTCAATAAAAAAGCTTTTTTTCATCCATCTATCTTTTTTTCTATGAAGTGATTTGATTTCCTTTATTATAGAATTAGATGGGCTTGTTATCATTTCATACATATCAAGTACCTCAATCTACATTTCTCTCAAGCTTATTTAAATCTTGATTGTTTCCTAGTACTATAAGTATATCTCCAGACTGTATAATATCATCAGCATTAGGTGAAATATTCATATTTCCTTTTTGCTTTATTGCCATTACATTTATTCCATATTTTGTTGGCAGCTTAAGCTCCTTAAGTGTTTTATTTTCCCATTCTTTAATAACTGCAATTTCAATGATACTATAATCTGGAGCTAATTCTATATAATCAATTACATTTGAAGAAACTAAATTATGTGCAACCCTTACACCCATATCCCTTTCAGGAAATACTACTCTGTCTGCACCTATTTTATATAGTACCTTTGCATGAACATCGCTCTGTGCTTTTGCTATTACAGTCCTTACTCCCATCTCTTTAACAATAAGAGTTGTCATAATAGATGCCTGAATATCTGAACCTATGCTTATTACCGCAACGTCAAAGTTTCTAATTCCTAATGATTTTAGCGCCTGCTCATCTTCAACGTCTGCCTGAGCTGCATAAGTAACTTGATTAGATAACTCCTGCACCCTTTCTTCATCACGATCTATGGCCATTACATCATAACCTTGATTATACAATGTTTTTGCAACACTTGAACCAAATCTTCCACAACCAATAACAACAAATTGTTTCATTGTCTCACTCTCCTATCCAATCATAATCTTTCCTTCTGGATATCTAAAGTTTCCTTTATCTTTACTTTGTTTTTTTGCCAATGCAAGACCTAAGGTTAAAGGTCCTATTCTTCCAGCAAACATAGTAAATGTTAATATTAATTTTCCTATATTTGATAAGTCTGGTGTAATTCCCCTTGTCAATCCTACTGTAGCAAAAGCAGATGTAGTTTCAAACAATAAGTCCAAGAAAGAATTTTTGGCTTCCGTTAAGGTCAATGCCATTGTAACAAACACTACTAGAAGAAGGGATATACCTAATACAGATAACGCTCTAAATATTATTTCATTTGGAATTCTCTTCTTAAATGCTTCTACATCTGATTTGCCCTTAAGCACTGAAATTATGGTCAATATTATAACGCCAAAGGTTGTTGTTTTTATACCTCCAGCCGTTGAACCTGGCGACCCACCTATAAACATTAGTATTATCATAAGAAAAGTAGTTGCCTTAGTAAGTCCTCCTATATCCACACTATTAAATCCAGCAGTCCTTGGAACAACTGCTTGAAACATAGATGCTGTTATTTTGTCAATAAAAGATAATCCCCCTAATGTTTTAGGGTTATTATACTCAATAATAAAAATAAAGCCAAAACCAATTATAAGTAAAATAGCAGTAGATATTACTACAAGCTTTGTATGAAGTGTGCATCTTCTCAGGTCTTTATGAGATGTTAAATCAATATATACAGTATATCCAAGTCCACCAATTATAATAAGCATAGATATTGTTAAATTAACTACTACATCGCCTACAAAAGGTATTATACTATTTCCTATTATATCAAAACCTGCATTACAAAAAGCTGAAATTGAATGAAATACTCCGAACCAAATTCCAGTCTTCAAACCATATACAGGTATGAACCTTGTTGACAAAAAAATAGCCCCTATAAGTTCAATTGTTAGTGTTGATATAATAACATATTTTGTAAGTTTTACGACTCCTTCTATTGAAAACTGATTTAGCCCTTCTTGTATCATAAGTCTTTCTTTTAAAGTAATTTTTTTACCAAGAATAAGGGCAATTGATGTTGCCATAGTCATAAATCCTAATCCACCCATTTGTATCAATAGTATAATTACAACTTTACCAAACAAAGTCCAGTGTGTGGCTGTATTAACTACAACTAAACCTGTAACGCATACAGCAGATGCTGCAGTAAAAAGCGAATTAATAAAGCCAATGCTTTCTCCATTTACAGAAGCTATGGGTAGATTAAGAAGAATACCACCAATTATTATTAATCCTGCAAAGCCTAGAGCTAAAACTTGGGCTGGATTCAATTTTATTTCTCTTAGTTTTCTTGTAAAAAACATGATTACATTCTCCCTAACTATTAGAGTTTACTACTATCTTTTATTATTATACCATTTTAACAAATTAATAAAACTAATACTATTTAAACTATAAAACTAGGAAAAATAAAAAGCTCCGTAATCGGAACTTTTATTTTCTAAGCGTTCTTAGCAATTTCAACTAGTCTTGCAAAACCTTGTGCATCATGAATTGCCATTTCTGAAAGCATTTTTCTATTCACTTCTATGCTAGCTTTCTTTAATCCATTTATGAAAGTGCTATATGACATACCATTCATTCTAGCTGCAGCATTTATTCTTGTAATCCAAAGTTTTCTAAAATCTCTCTTCTTTAACTTACGTCCAACGTATGCATATTGAAGAGATTTCATTACAGCTTGGTTAGCTGGTCTATAAAGTTTACTTTTTGCACCAAAGTAGCCTTTTGCAGACTTTAATATTTTTCTATGTTTTTTCTTTGCATTCACTGCTTTTTTTACTCTAGCCATCTATTCTTTCCTCCTCGTTCATCTAATTAGTATGGTAATAATGGTCTTATTCTTTTCTCGTCCCCAGAGCTAACTAATGTTGCTTTTCTTAAATTTCTAACTCTTTTTGGAGATTTTTTCCCTGTTAAGTGGCTCTTATATGCTTTATTTCTTCTAATTTTTCCAGAACCTGTTTTCTTAAATCTTTTTGCTGCTCCTCTATGTGTTTTCATTTTTGGCATAATGTTTCCTCCTTCCAAGTAATCAGTTTTTTGGGTTTAAATACATTACCATGTTTTTTCCTTCAAGCTTTGGTTGCTTATCTATAGTGCCATATTCTGAGATTAAATCAGCAAACTTTTGAAGAATTACTTCGCCCTTCTCAGTATGACCCATCTCTCTCCCTCTAAATCTAACTGTGACTTTCACCTTGTCTTCATCCTTTAAGAAATCAATAGCTCTTTTAGCTTTAACATTTAAATCATTAATTTCAATACTAGGTGTAAGCCTAATTTCTTTAATAGTAATAACTTTTTGGTTTTTCCTTGCCTCTTTTTCTCTCTTTGCAAGTTCGTACTTATACTTGCCATAATCCATTATTCTACATACTGGCGGCTTTGCATTGGGAGCTATCATAACTAAATCTAGTTTTCTCTCATCTGCAATTTCCATAGCCTTTTTTGAAGACATAAGACCAAGTTGTTCTCCTTCAACATCAATTAATCTTACTTCTTTTTCTCTGATCTCCTCATTAATCTGAAGTTCTTTAATATTAAGACACCTCCTGAACATTTTATAATAAATACAAAAGCGGATAGTATACACTATCCGCCTAATTACACAACAATAAAAGCAAAATCTTTGCTGATAATTCGTAATATTAACCTTATAAGCCTGCATGCTGTAAGGTGAGAAGCGGATACTTCTACTTTGTTTTATCTTGAATGTAAGTCTTACTACATTATATTTTATAATAAACTTTTTGTCAAACTTTATTTTATATTTTTACATAAGAACTCAAAAAACAATATAAAACTTTAAATATATTATTCTAATCCTTACTGTATGTTTAATGAACATAAATAATATACTCTATAATAAAATTTTTGTCAAGTAATTTAGTTCTTCTATCATCTACTTTGCAAGTTCATATATTGCTTTAGCATATATGTTCGTAATCTTGATTAAATGTTCAATGGATATAAACTCATCTTTTTGATGCGCAACATCGGTCTGTCCTGGAAAAGCCGGACCAAAGGCTACTGCATTTTTCATTGACCTAGCGTAAGTCCCACCGCCAGTAGTAATAGGCTGACTTGTGATATCACCAGTTTCCTCACTATATACATTCATAAGGGTCTGCACTAATGGATGATCTTTTGGAACATAAAGCGGCTTCATATTATCTAACTCTGTTACTTCAATTCCAGTATTCTTAAGTGCATTTCTGATTCCATCAAGTACTTCCTCACTAGTTATTTTAACAGGATGTCTAATATCTAAGGTTAATTTAGCTTCATCTTGGTTAACTTGAATAATACCTACATTTAGAGTTAGTTTGCCAGTAACATCGTCTTCAAAACCACAACCTATAGATTGACCATTAACTTCTTTACCAATCTTTTCATTAAATACTTTAATAAAATTACATGAATCGCAATTGCCATCCATGACTAATGCTAAAAAAGAAATAAGCTGTGATATTGCATTAGTACCTGATTGTGGGGTGCTTCCATGAGCAGATATTCCTTCTGAATGAATAGTGATTTCATTGTTACCTATTTTCATGTTTAATTTTGCATTAGTATCTAGCTTATATTTTTCAAATTTTTCACTAAAAGTATCTATATAATCATCTGTTATCTTAAGAATAGCCCTGCAGTAATCTGGTACCATATTAGGCCTATTTCCTCCTGAAATTTCAATAATTTCTACTTTACCTTTACATTTATTTTCTAGTTTTTTAACTAATGATAGAACTAGAATACCTTTTTCTGCATAAATAACAGGAAAATCACTATCAGGAGTAAATGCCATATCTGGAACTTTCATTTTGCTGAAATAATATTTCATGCAATTCCAGTTAGTTTCCTCGTTAGTTCCAAATATTATTCTAACTTTTTTCTTTAATGGAAATCCTAATTCTTTTACTGTTTTCATAGCAAATAAGGCTGCAATTGCAGGCCCTTTATCATCAGTTGCTCCCCTGCCGTATATTTTTCCATTATGTATCTCTCCACCAAATGGAGGATAAATCCAGCCATCACCTTCTGGAACTACATCCAAATGTACAAGAATTCCAACAGTTTCTTCTCCATCACCTATTTCAGCGTGTCCTGCATATCCGTCAAGGTTTAAAGTGTCAAAACCCATATCTTCTGATAATTTTAACACGTACTCAAGAGCTTTATTAACCTCTTCTCCAAAAGGCTTATTAGGTATTCCATTTTCTTCTATGCTTTTAATTTTTATAAGCTCTTGTGTATGTTTTATTATGTCCTCTCGAAAATTTTCGACTAATTGGTATATGCTCATACAGTTTCCTCCTTCTGATTTATATAAGTATTTTATGTAGCCAAAAGCTTTAATATTAATAGACTTATTTTATATCATAGTACACATTTTCTATGCAAAATTGTAAATATTTTCAATAATTTTCTTTTTCTATTAACCTTATATATCTAATATTAACATAAACATTGGTTAAAATAATATTATCATTTCGAGTTTCTTAAGAAAAGCTTCTAAACTAAGCGTTATTAAATTAAGGAAGCTTTTCTTGAAAACCATTAGCGGAAAGTTCTTTGTAATAAATCAAAATTAAGCAAAAACTTTCCTATTGGTTATAAAATATATAGAAAACTTTTCTATGAAGAGGGTGGTTAATATATTAAAGAAAAAAATTACATTTTGTATTGTGATAATTTGCCTTTCACTATCTACTTTTTTAATATATGAAAAGTATTTTTCTAGTATAAATTTAGTTAATGTTTCAAATGGAGATAGGCTGTTTATTTGGTTTATAACATTATTAGTATTAGCATATTATATAAGACTTGATTCAAAACCATCTTTAGTACCTGCTTCCTTTAGCAGTGAAAAAAAGAAAACTGATGATTCTCCAAACGAAAACAATAAGCCTAATGTGTCTTTTAGAGATGTAGCAGGATTAGATGAAGTTAAAGAAGAGCTTCAAGAGATTATTGATTTCATCAACAATTCAGACAAATACATGAAAATGGGAGCTAAAATTCCTAGAGGTGTACTGTTTTATGGTCCTCCTGGTACAGGTAAAACATTGCTAGCTAAGGCACTAGCTGGGGAAACAAATTCTTCTTTTTTATATGCTAGTGGTTCTGAATTTGTTGAAAAATATGTTGGAGTAGGTGCAAAAAGAGTACGTACGCTATTTGAAAAGGCTAAGAAGGATGCTCCTAGTATTGTATTTATAGATGAAATTGATGCTATAGGTTCAAGAAGAAATTCAGATAGTAATAATGAAAAAGATCAAACTTTAAATCAATTGTTAGTTGAAATGGATGGTTTCTACAGGGCCCAAACTGTAATAGTTATAGGGGCTACAAATAGACTTGACCTTCTAGATGAAGCACTTTTAAGGCCTGGTAGATTTGATAGACATATATATGTAGGAAATCCAAACATTAAAGCTAGAAAAGAGATATTCGGAGTTCACACTAAAGATAAGCCTTTGGATGCTAGTATCGATATAGAAGAGCTAGCAAGAAAAACTCATGGATTTTCTGGTGCCCAATTAGCTAATATTGCAAATGAAGCTGCAATAATTGCAGTTAGAAACAAAAAGAAAATTATAGATATAAATGATTTTAATTCTGCCATTGAAAGAGTTGTGGCAGGATTAGAAGTTAAAAATCCTTATATTTTGGATAAGGAAAAAAATATTGTATCTTACCATGAAGCAGGCCATGCAATTGTGGGTAAACTTCTAAATGTAGATATGATACAAAAAATATCAATAGTTCCTAGAGGTCAAGCATTGGGATATGTTTTAAGGATGCCAGATGAAGAAAGGTATCTATTAACTGAAAGAGAGCTTCATGATAAGATAAGAGTACTTCTGGCAGGAAGAGCTGCTGAATATGCAGTTTTTGGAGAGATAACAACAGGTGCAAAGGATGATCTTGTGAAGGCAACCGAAATTGCCCAGGAAATGGTATGTAGCTATGGTATGAGTCCTTTAGGAAACATAACTATTAAAGAACAATATATTAAATATTCTTTTAATAAAGTCGATAGGGAAATAAAGAAAATCTTGAATAATTGCTATGTCGATGCTTTGAAATTAGTTGAAGCTAACAAAGATTTATTACGTATTGTTTCTGAATATCTTCTAAAAAATGAAACAATGACCGGAGACGAATTGGATTGTATTTTTGAACAGTACAATGGTACTCATGTACTGGCTACTTAAATAGAAAATGCGGAAGAAATGAGTCACTTCCGCATTTTTGCATGAAAAACAGCTTGTTTTATAATTGATTACAAAATAGCTACTATTAACCCTTGTGCTATTCCAATAATAAATCCTAAAACTCCTCCCAGTATTTCAATGTGTTTTAGCTCTTGTCTTGCAATTGAAACAATAATCTCCTCTATTTTTTCAATCTCAAATGCATTAATTTTCTCCTCAACAATCTGTGACAAGCTTATATCCTGAGAAACTTTGGAAATCATTTTTTCCACTAAATCATTTATAATAGTTTCTCCATCCTTTTCAATGAAATCATCCACATATGAATAAATCATGTTTTTAAATATACTAGGTATAATTGATGGGAGCTTGTCTTTTATGATTTCATTAATTTTGTCCTTTATTGTGGATTTTATCTGTGATATATTCTGCTCTTTAATTGCTTTATCTACTATTTCTTCTAATGACAAAAGCTCTTGTTCAATAACATTGCCTATGTTCTTTGCTATTTCTTCCCTGCGCTTTGGTATTAAACCTTGAACACTATAATTAATTAGAGGAATTTTTACTGGGTAAAAAGGTCTAAACAATAATTTTATAGCAATGAGATTTGTAATCCATCCAATTAATGCACCTATCACTGCTAATATCATAACTTTTACAAATAGCATAGCCTCACCTCTAATAGCATTATGCGACTTATTATAACATATTTTGTGACAATAAGAAAGATGGTTATAATACAACCCCATAATCCTATAAGGAAGTACTTTCTGATAAAAGCATTCAGAAAATCGGGTTAGGTCATTTTCCGCAGTCTCGCAACGCAAATTTATTTGCTCGCTATCGCTCGCATAAATTTGGTGCTCGTTGCGTTTGACCTACCATCGATTTTCTGATAAAAGCATTCAGAAAATCGGGTTAGGTCATAAAAACACCCTTTCAAAGTTAATACCCTTTGAAAGGATGAGAAAAAATATCACTACAACATAAGTCACAACCCTCGCATATTGTAACCTTGCTTAGGAATATATTTTTAATTATGTTGATTATGTCATTATTATTGGTACCAGGATCTAGGTGAATAACGATTTTTCTTGGTGCTATAGTAATAAGTGAGCTAATAAGTAAATCATCATAGTTTATATCTATTTCGGATAGTTCTTCTCCTATTTCCTCAAGGAACTCATTGTTTATTGCTAATCTTTTTTCATCTATTAACACATATTTATTGTTACTAAATATGATATTTACTACTTCTCTCTTAGGCTCCTGAATATCTACAAAATACTGAAGGATTTTAATAAACTCTTTATATTCTTTTTCAGCAAAATAATCTTCAATATTTTTATCTATAGCATCTTCTATAGTATCTAGGTAATATTTTAACCTAAAGTTTATGAAACCCTCTACGTTAATAGAATCATTTTCTTCCAAAAAATCTATTATAGATTTTAATATTCTGGACTTCTTGCTTAATTTGTATATTATTCCTTCTGTATTGATGTACTCATTTTTTTTCAAGTAGTCCAATGTATTGATTTTGATTTTTTCTTTTTCGCTTTTATCAAAATAATAAAGATTATAATTTAATAGTCTTTCAACTATATTTTCTTGATATATATCTATTACTACATCAGCAATACCATTAGCAATGTAATGCTTAAATACATTCTTAATATTTTTATGCCTCTCATTACTTTTATTACTTAGATCATAGTCAACTAGAAAAAAATCACCGCATTTGCCAAAGCTCTTTTCTATAATCAAATCTTCTTTTTTAAAGACATCTATATATTTGTTTAAAATTTCATCTATTTCAACCTTTGATGTAATTGTAAGTAATCTCACTTAACTCACTCCTTTCTGCTGTAATAGTAGTATATGTTTAATATAAAGGTATATTCTCACTCTCTAGATGTAATAAATGTATTAAAAAGTAATTATTGAACCAATATCAATAATTCTTTTATTACTCAAGTAAATTGGTTTGATATTATATTTTTTCAAAAAATCATTTATCTCAGATGAACTTGGATGCTCATAGATTGTTCCAGATAAAAACAATTCATTTTTTGAAAACATACCAGTAGCCCCTCCAATAAAACCATAGTTAAGACCAGGGAGTTCAATAAATCCCTCTTTAACTATTAGCACGTCCACAACATGTTTTTTTAGTTCTTTGTAAATAGAAAAATCAGAAGTAATGGCAGCATCTTCACTTATTATTGCTAAAGAACATTTTGAATATCCTTGTTTAACATTAATAAATTCTACGCCTTCTTTTTCTATGTAATATTTTAGTTTCTCATCTGTGTATTTGACATTATGAATAGCGTATTTTGAAATCCTTGCTACATTATATGCAATGTTTTCAGGATAGTTTCTACTGAGTTTTTTCTCTCCTTTAACTACTTTCACACCATAAAAAGAAAGTAAATCTTTATAATAGTCAAATACATTAGGAGCAACTATTACTTTTTCATGATTTATAGGATGAATTACAATGTCAGGATGATAAGAAATGGAATCATAAAGCTCTTCACATTTACATGTATTTATTATCTTTAAGCCATAATTTAAAAGGTTTTCTTTAATTTCGCTATCAGCCCTACCATCAATAATTGCTACACGAGCTTTGCCTTTAGGGATAAATGGATTTCTCAACATGGAATCGGAGTCTCCTTCTTGTCTTAGTTATTATCATATATACCACAATCAAATAAAAAAATACAAAAAATAAAAAAGGCTCCTATCGAAGTGTCATAAGGTAGCCTTTTTTGAAACTCATTTACTGAAAGTTCTTTTATATAAAACATTAAAGTAGAACTTTCCTATTCGTTATAAAAAAAGCCTTCGTTTTAGAAGACTAATTGTTTTATATGTATGGAGGCGACACCCAGATTTGAACTGGGGAATAAAGGTTTTGCAGACCTCTGCCTT
>CAZUFW010000073.1:0-10150 GCA_964619895.1 uncultured Clostridia bacterium
AGGAAGATCTAGCAGTAATGCTAGAAGCACGTGACTTTAGTCATGTGAGGTTCACTGAAATAAGTATTGTAATTTGGTCAGTAATTTTGTTTGTGAAAAGGAGTAGGGATAATCCGATTAACGAAGAGAGTTAGCTGAAGAGCTTGACATGTTTCTGAAAATCTATTGTTCACCTTCGCAGAAAGCAATAATATATAGAAACTAAAACAGTGATATTTTGGGGTGATAGTATGAAGCATGTACTAGGGTGTACAGGATATGAAACTTTTATAATTGTGCTAATTTGTGATACTTCTTTAACATATATTATTACCACTGGAAGGATACGGAAGGCTAACATAGAATATAAATTAGGATAGGAAGTTTTTATAAACTTTATAAATACTAGGATTTCAAAGGGGGAAGTAAGCGTGCTTAAAGAACAACTAAATAAATTATTTAATGAAAAAAGTAATAATGATGATTTTAATGGTGTCGTTTTGATAAAAAGAGGAAATGAAGAACTATTTTCTGGAGCATATGGATATGCGAATAGAAGCTGGGGTATTAAAAATACATTAGAGACACGCTTTAGAATAGGGTCCATATCAAAGATGTTTACTGCAGTATCTATTATGCAATTAATAGAAAATGGTAAATTTGATTTTAATGCAAGTGTTGTAAAATATCTTGGATTAGAGGATACAAAAATACCTAACGAAGTAACCATACATAATTTATTAACACATACATCTGGTATAGCCGACTATTTTGATGAAAATGGAAGCGATGAAGAATGGGAGAAGCTTTGGTCTGAAAAACCTATTTATACAGTTAGAAGCTTATATGATTATATTCCACTATTTGCTTATGATGAGCCTAATTTTAAAGTAGGAGAGAAGTTCCAATATAATGGAGCTGGATATATTTTGTTAGGACTTGTTATAGAAAAAGCGTCAGGAGTATCATATTTTGACTATGTAAGAAAGAATATATTTTCTAAATTTAATATGAATGATTCTGACTTTATTAGCTTAGATGAAGTACACAAAAACGTTGCCGAGGGTTATGAACCTGTAGAAGACAAGGAAGGCAATATAGTCTTATGGAAGAGAAACATTTACACCGCAACTCCGGAAGCAGCTTCCGATGGCGGGGCGACATCCACAGCATCAGATCTTATTCATTTCATACAGCTCCTAAGAAATGGGAAAATGTTAACCGAAGAAATGAACGAAAAGGTGCTTTCTCCACAAGTGTTGGATCAAGATTCTAATGGATTTAGAGGTTATACTTGGAAATATGGATATGCAAATTGGTTTATTTTAGATGAGAACAACAATATTATTCGTGCAGGCCATACTGGAGAGGAATATGGGGTTAGTTGTAGATTATATTATTATCCATCTTTAAATATTGATATAGTAGTCTTAGGGAATCAGGGTTGGTGTGCAGGTTCTTTAGGATGGGATATTCATGATATTATTATGAAAAGCAAGCTATAGAAGCACTTCATATGCTTCATATGACTAATTTTGACTCTTTTTAAAGCATTTGCTGATAGATTGCCAGAAGCACTAAGAAAGAATAGAGTAAAGATGGGCTGTCATATATACTTGATTTCTAAAATAGTATTTTAAGGAATATAGAGATAATAAGAGGAGTTTTTTTGATGATAATTAATCAGAAGGCGAGCCTAATTATGTGTATAAGAGCAGAGTTTAAACAAAGTAATAAAGATTTGCAGTAAAGTAATTTTATTTGGAGATGATAAATTTGGATTCGAGTATTATGCTAACAATTATATTAGTAATTGCTGTATTAGGAAAGGCAAACTCAGTAGCTGTTGCAGTATGTATCTTATTAATAGTTAAACTATTAAACCTAGATCAATTTATCTATCCATTAATCGAAAAGAACGGAGTAAGCTGGGGATTAATTCTGCTTATTGCTGCAATCTTGATTCCAATTGCAAATGGAAAAGTAACCATTATTAATGTCAAAAATATTTTTATTTCTTGGATTGGAGTAACTGCATTAATCCTTTCGTTTTTTACTACTTATTTGAGTGGACTTGGCCTAGATTATCTTACTGTTCAAGGAAATAGTGATATTATACCTGCAATGATTTTTGGTTCAGTACTAGCCGCTGTTTTTTTAGGTGGTGTACCAGTGGGACCACTTATTACATCTGGTATGCTAGCGTTGTTTGTAAAGATTATTAAAAAAATATAAAGGAATGATAACAACTATTATGTATCTCACTATAAGGGAAATGACAAATAAAGAAGCTAAAGAAATATGCACATGGAAATATGATGATATATACTCATTCTATAACATAGATGAGAGTGGTATGGATGAACTAATGAATGGCTCATATTACTCATCCTTTGATGAAGATAATAAGTTAATAGGTTTTTATTGCTTTGGCGAATCGGCTATAGTCCCTATTGGTAACAATTTTGGCGTTTATGATGATCAGGGATTTTTAGATATAGGATTAGGTATGATGCCAGAATTGTGTGGAAAAGGTTCTGGAGCTATTTTTATGATAAAAGGTTTAGAATTTGCAAAAGAGAAATTTAATATAAATAAATTTCGCTTAACCGTTGCTATATTTAATAAGAGAGCTGTAAAAGTTTATGAAAAACTTGGATTTAACAAGGATATGCTTTTTAATAGAGTAACGAATGAAAGTAGTACTACTGAATTTATTACTATGAAACTTGAATAAGGATTATATGTCATCGAAAATTAGGATTTATTATGGTTTGAAAGAAAAGGAGCCGATTATGAAAAACACTGTAAAAGCGACAGAAGCAAATCTAAATGACTGGGTTAAAATGGGCGTTCAATTGTGGCCAGATAACACTGAGGATGAGTTAAAAGAAGTTTTTCTAGATATCTTAAAATCAGATAAAGAAGAAGGACTTTTATATTATTTAGATAATGAGTATGTAGGTTTTATTAACGTTTCTATTAGAAGTGATTATGTAAGTGGCTCTACATCAAGTCCTGTAGGTTATGTAGAGGGTATTTATGTAAAGCCAGAGTATAGGAATAGAAGCATAGCAAGGGAATTAGTTAGGGCCGGTGAATTATGGGCAAGTGATAGAGGCTGCAAACAAATGGGTTCAGATATTTTAATAGATAATAACACTAGCTATGATTTTCATAAAAAAGTTGGATTTGAAGAAGTAGAGAGAGTAATATGCTTTATTAAAGATATTAATAATTAGCTAAATGGCTATTGGTTTTAGTTAAAAATGGGAAAATATAGTCTATGAATTATAAGAAGCTCATTCTAATAGCCTTAAGTATAATGATAATAGCTCATATAGGCTTAAACATTGTAATGATGTTCATATCTGCAGGATTAATTCTCCATTGATTCATAGTTTATATAGTAGTATTTATTACCTTTATATAGAATAAGAAAGTATAAAATAATAATTCGGTTTTATGAGCAAGATATAAATATGTTATAAAAAATAAAAGAAGAAAGGAGAGTTGAGAATGAGAAGAACATTTTCAATTTTGTTAGTACTCTTGTTATCTTTTATGGCATTAATAGTTCCCTTTCAAGCTTCTTATGCTATGGAAAATCCTAAAGCTAATAAGGATGCCTGTTATAGAGCAAAAAACCTAAGAGTAGAGCAAAGGAAACTATGGCAGGATCATGTTTTGTGGACCAGGAGTTTTATAGTAAGCGATTTAGCTAAGCTTGAAGACAAGGATAAAGTTCTAGAAAGGCTTCTAAGAAACCAAGATGAGATAGGAAATTCAATTAAGCCTTATTATGGGAAAGAAGCTGGAGACAAACTTGCTAAACTCTTAAGGGAGCATATTATTCTGGCAGGTCAGGTTGTAGATGCAGCTAAAGTTGGCAATCAAAAGGACTTAGAAAAATATAACAAACTGTGGTATAAAAATGCAGACGAAATAGCTGATTTTCTAAGTAGTGCAAATCCTAATTGGTCGAAAAAGGAGTTGCAAGATATGCTGCATAAGCATTTACAGTTTGTCACAGATCAGGCTGTTGCTAGGATAAAGAAAGACTGGAGTGCAGATATAGTTGCCTATGACAAAGGCGAGGACCATATGCTTAAGTTCGCTGATATAATTTCAAAGGGAATAATCAAGCAATTTCCTGAGAAATTCAAACAATGGGAGCCAAAAAAGAGAGGCTAGTTTAGCCTCTTTCTTACTAATTTATCTTTGGACATACTTTTGGAAACAATTGCATTGAAATAAGGTAATAAAGATATACTAAGAGTGATATAAATGGCTACATGGATTGCCATCTAAAGATAGCAAAAAACTCACTAAATGGAACTATTTAACTATTTCCTCGTCTATAAATAAAATAGCAGAAATAGGAGGATATTGTTTATGAATTATAAAAAAATTATTCTAGTAGTCCTTAGCATAATGATGATAGCTCTTATTGGCTGTCAAAAAGATGAAAAAGCAGACATAAGAGGAGAGATTACAGGTATAAATATATCTAATGACAATAAAATTGTAAGTATAATGGTTGAAGGAGAATTTGAAGAGGACACGTCATTTGATAAAGCAAGCATTAGAATAGACAAGAATACAAAAATATATATGGCAAATACAAAGACCGAGATTTCTACTGATGAACTTAAGGAAGGGATGAAGGTAGAAGCTATATTTGATGGACCAGTGGCTGAATCCTATCCTGTACAGGCAAAAGCTAAAATAATTAGGATTTTAGAACAAGATAAAAACACTAGAATATCTGAAGCCTCAAACAATGTAGGCTCGATACCACTTGAATTAGAGGAAAGTGGATATACAGAAATTGATGATGTGCTAAATAAGCAAGAGAATGTTGATATAATCCGATGGGCTCCAGACAAATCCTGTGTTGCTTTTCTGATGAATAATACAGATTGGGGAGGCCAAATGTATTTATGGCATGTTGGCATTAAAGCACCAGTAGAAGTACAGGGAGCAGAAGGTATAATATGTGATTTTATATGGTCGCCGGATAGTGAATATGTTGTTGCTGATGAAGGTACTTCAAACAGTAGAACAGGATATGTTGTTAAATCAAAGGATAATGTGGTTCTTTATAGCATCGGATACATAGCAGATTTCTTTTGGTCACCAGATTCAAAATTTATAGCAATGGCAAAGGAAAGCGAAGTAAAATCCATTGCATTAACTGAGCTAAGTGGAACTACAGATATTTGCTTATTCAATATAGAAACTGAGGAAACAAAAATAATAGATAGGGGAGCACCAGAATATAATCTTTGTATTACAGATTGGGATAGTGATGGAACGCTGCACTATGTAAGATCATATGTTATCGACATTGATAAAGTTGAAGAACTTACATACAAGTACCAATAAAAAGATAGCAATGTAAGCTAAGTTAAGCTATACTAGATGTTTAAAAGATGAATAATCAACAGCTTAAAGCTGGCAATTGAAAATAAAATAGGGACCAAAAAAGAGAGGCTAATCTAGCCTCTTTTCTATCTTAACATATCTACTTTACATTAACATTAACTTTACTTAACGGATACTGACTAGGTCCCCATGTTCTTTCAGTTAATACTTCCACAATTTCACCATTATAGTAATATACCTTTGGTACCCTATAAGTAATCATAGAAGGAATTTCTTGAGGAACACTACCTATGTGGTTAGCAAGGTCTTCTAAGGTGATTTCCTTATCTCCATCTTTACCTATTAATACTACAGGAGTACCCACGGGATACTTTTTAGGCAACCGTATCATAAACTGATCCATGCATATTTTACCTACAATAGGTACTTTTTGCCCATCAACTAAAACATGAAATCCTTGAAAACAGCGAAACCATCCATCTGCATACCCTATGGGAACTGTTGCTATCCATTCATCTGACTTTGCTTCATAGGCTGTATCATATCCTATAAAACTTCCTTTTTTAACTTTTTTAACATGTAATATCTTTGAGTGCAAAGAGAGTGCAGACTCTAATGTTACTGGTGCTGTTTTACGTATTTCTTCAGATGGATATATTCCAAACATAGCAACTCCAATTCTGACCATATCAAGAACACTATTTTTGTATTTCAAAGTGGCAGCACTATTTGCGCAATGAAAGATAGAAACATCTAATCCTTTAGATTTTATCCAATGAGTCATATTTAAAAATGCTTTATACTGTTTTTCAAAATATGAGGAGTCTTCTCTATTCGCAGTAGCAAAATGGGTATATACACCTTCTACTATTATATCCTCTCGACTTAACATTGGTAGCATTGCTTCTAATTCTTCTTTCTTATTTACTCCGATTCTGCCTAGTCCTGTATCTATTTTTATGTGAATTTTCAGTGGCTTTTTTCCTATTTTATATAGTCTCATTTCCTTTAGCCAAGAAAGTTGAAAAACAGTAACAGCTAAGTCATATTCTATAGCAATGTTTACATCACTTGGAAGTATAGGTGTAAGTACTAGAATAGGAGCTTTTATTCCATTTCGTCGCAAATATAAGGCCTCACTTAGTATTGAAACTGCTAAAGAATCTGCACCTGCTTTTAATGCAATTCTAGCAACTTGCAAATCTCCATGTCCATAAGCATCTGCCTTTACTGCGGCCATAAACTTAACTGATGAGGGCAGATATTTTCGTATCTGCTTAATATTATTTTCAATTTTATCTAAATGGATTTCTGCCCATGTATCTCTATGAAGCATAGAAGTATCCATTATATTACCTCCTTCTTTTCTACAAATTCTTCTGCTTTTAGTGCTTCAACAATTTCTTCTAGTTTAAGTGCACGTGAGCCTTTAATTAAAACTATGGATTGACCTTTTATGATTCTTTTAAGCTTTTGAATCAATTGGTCTTTGTCTGTGAAGGAAAACACCTTGCTTTTAGGAAACCTTGATTTTGCGGCATTAGCTATATAAGACGCAAGAGGACCCATTGTAAACAGATAGTCAACTTGATTCAAGTCAATTTGTGCACCGATTTCTCTATGCATATTAATTTCATCAATTCCGAGACCTATCATATCTCCGAGAACTGCAATTTTTTGATTATAATTTTTCACACTGTAAAGTGTTTCTAAAGCTGCCATAAGGCTGGTAGGGTTTGATTTATATGAATCATTTAAAATAGTACATTTCTTAGTATATATCAACTCATTTCTCATTCCAGTGACTTCAACACTTGATAAGCCTTCTTGTATTTGCTCAATAGATACTCCAAAATATCTAGCTGCTGTAATAGCAGCAGTAGCGTTATACATTTGATGCTTTCCAAGCATAGGTAAAAAGAAAGAAGGGCAATGAAATTTATCTAGGCTAAAAGAAATCCCACTTTCAGTGACAGTTTCTAGTCTTGGAATATATGTGTTAGACAAATCCTTACCGAAGGTAATTGTTTTAAAATTTATGTTCATATCTTTAATTTTTTCACTTAATAATGGACAATCGCCGAAATAGACAAATAGACCATTGGGGTTTAAGCCCTTTAAGATTTCAAGCTTTGCCTGTACAATATTTTCTATTGCTTTTAATTCATCTAAGTGAGCCTCTCCAATGTTTGTGATAATAGCTACATCAGGTGATGTTATAGAAGTTAGCAATTCAATTTCTCCTAAATTTGATGTGCCCATTTCTATAACAGCCATTTCGGTATCTTCATCTAGTCTTAAAATAGTTAGAGGAACTCCTAAGTGATTATTAAGATTGCCAAAAGTTTTCTGAGTTTTGTACCTAGTTTTTAGAAGACTAGCTAAAATGTCCTTTGTGGATGTTTTACCATTACTGCCTGTGATACCAATAACTTTTACTCTTAATTGCTCACGATATGATTTTGCTAGCTTCTGAATAGCGGATAAAGTATCATCTACCAATATAAAAGGAAAGTCTATATTAGGAATAGGCTCATCTTTACTCCATATAGCTGCTATTGCTCCCTTAGCTATAGCTTCTTTTATGAACCTATGTCCGTTAAATTGTTCTCCTATAATAGGTATAAATAACTGGTCAGCCTTCATTTGTCTAGAATCTGTAGATACTCCTTGAATGATAATATTTTCATTTTCTTTACTTAATCCGTATCCTCCAGTCATTTTTTCAATTTCTTTCAAAGGACGACAAATCATTTTTCCCACCTCATATTTAATATTGAATTCTTTTGCTTATGTATAGAAAAGCCTAATTTTATTAGTATTTCAATTAACTCTGAATAAGTAGTACCATCTGTTTTCTCCCACAAAGCAGGGAACATACTGAACTCTGTGAAACCAGGCATAGTATTGACTTCATTTACATAAAACTTATCATCATTAGTAACAAAATAATCTACTCTTACAAGACCACAGCAGTTTAATAGTTTAAAAGCCTTGACAGCAGTTTCTTTCATGGCTTCACTTATTTCTGCAGATAATCTGGCTGGTATTACAGGAATTAGCTTTCCGTCCATATATTTTGCAGCATAATCCATGAACTGTCTTTCTTGAATGTATTCACCAACTACAGAGCTTTTAGGGCAATCATTTCCTATTACTGCTATTTGCATTTCTCTTCCAATTAACTCTTCTTCAATTATTATTTTGATGTCATATAAAAAGGCTTCTTTAATTGCTTCTTTAAGCTGACTTCTATTTTTACAGCGACTAATCCCAACACTGGAACCTAATTTTGCAGGCTTAACGAAGCAGGGATAACCAATAACATCTTCAACTTGCTTATAAGACTGTTGCTGTTCTGTTTTCCAATCATAGAGTTTAAGTGAAGTATATTTTGCTTGAGGTATATTTCCTATTGAAAATAAGTCCTTCATAATAACCTTGTCTATTCCCACTGCCGACGACAGCACTCCATTACCTACATAAGGGATATTTAGCATTTCCAATAATCCTTGAATTGTACCGTCCTCTCCATTTGTTCCGTGTAAAGCAGGAAATACAATACTTTTTTCATTTTTCCTAAAATGCTTAGATAGAAATTCTCCCAAAGAAGCAGGGACTGTGTTTGAACTATTACATTGCAGTTGTTTTATGTCCTTAATACTATTTTTCAATTTCCCTAAATCACACCATACACCAGCTTTTGTAATATAAACTGGGTAAACATTGTATTTGTTTTTATCAAGTGCATTAATTACTGAAAAAGCGCTTAATAAAGAGACATCGTGTTCAACTGATTTTCCGCCGTAAATCACATAAATATTAGTTTTCATTTCTTTCCTCCCATTGTCCATTAAGTTCTATTCTTATTGTACAAGGAAGATTTTACAAAATACTGTTGATTTTTCTTACAAATTTCTTAAAATATTAAAATTCTATAAGTGTATTATTTTTGTACAATGAATAATCCTAAAAAATCGTTTATAAATGGTGATGAATCATATGAAGTTGTGAAATACTTGAAAATTAGACCTAATTCTAAAACAAAAAATAAATGGCATATTTCTTGCTTAATAAATAATTATTGGATTGGTTTCCACAAATATATATTTCAAGGAGGATGTATGATGAGATTATTAGACAAAGTAGCAATTATTACAGGGGCAGGAAGAGGAATAGGAGAGGCAACTGCTAAGAAGTTTGCAGCAGAAGGAGCAAAGGTTGTTATAGCTGACATTAATCAAAGAGATATTGACAGAACAGTAAATGAGATCAAATCAATGGGTGGAGAAGCTACAGGAATGATTGTTGATGTTACGAATCAAGAAAGCGTTCACAAGATGGTAGCTGACACAGTTGAGAAGTATGGAAGATTAGATATAATAGTAAACAATGCAGGTATTACAGCAGACAATACTTTGTTAAAGATGACAGAAGCAGAGTTTGACAGAGTTATTAACGTAAACTTAAAAGGAGTATATAACTGTGGCCAAGAAGCTACAAAAGTAATGGCAGAGCAGGGTAGTGGAGTTATATTAAATGCTTCATCAGTAGTTGGAGTATATGGAAACTTTGGACAGACTAACTATGCTGCTACAAAATGGGGAGTAATAGGCATGACTAAAACATGGGCAAAAGAACTTGGCAAGAAAGGTGTTCGAGTTAACGCTGTGGCACCTGGATTTATCCTTACTCCAATGACAGAAAAGATGCCTGAAAAAGAATTAGATCTGATGAAAGACAAGGCACCATTAAAATGATTAGGAACATCAGAAGACATTGC
>CAZUFW010000074.1:0-9219 GCA_964619895.1 uncultured Clostridia bacterium
TACATCTATCTCGTAAGTCAAATCCAAATTATTTTCCTGCGAAAAATTCTTTAATTCAACTATTTTGTTTTCAAACTCGTTAATTTGTTTTTCAAAATCTAAGGCATTATGCATTGAATTCACCACCTAATGCGTGAATGTTTAATATTTGAGACAAGGTAGCTCTCATGTCTTTTCTATGAACAATTTTATCAATAAATCCTTTTTCTAGTAAAAATTCTGCCCTTTGAAATCCCTCTGGAAGCTTTTGTCTAATAGTCTGTTCAATAACTCTAGGGCCTGCAAATCCAATTAGTGCTCCAGGCTCTGAAATAATTATATCTCCTAGCATTGCAAAACTAGCAGTAACTCCACCTGTTGTTGGATCTGTTAGCACTGATATATACAGAAGTCCTACTTCAGATAATTTGCCTAAAGCTGCAGAAGTCTTAGCCATCTGCATTAGGGACAATATCCCTTCCTGCATTCTGGCTCCCCCAGATGCTGAGAAGATAATTACAGGAAATCTTTTTTCAATTGCTTTTTCTATAGCTCTTGCAATCTTTTCTCCAACTACTGAGCCCATACTCCCCATCATAAAATTAGAATCCATCACACATATAACACAATTTTCTCCTATTATCTTTCCTTCACCTGTAATAACAGCTTCATTTTGTCCAGTTTTTTGTACTCCAGTATTAATCTTTTCATTATAATCTGGAAAGCTTAAAGGGTTAGATGCCTTTAACTCTGCATCATATTCTATAAATGTATTTTCATCTACTAATTCGTTTATTCTCTCTCTAGCACCTATTCTATGGTGCTTGTTACGTTCCTTTTCAATATCTGCATTTAGTTTCAATTCTTCGATTCTAACAGATTCTTTTTCAATATTGTCATTTTTATATAGTGTTATTGTGGCATATTTCTTTTTATTAAAAAGGTCTTTAAGCATTTATATCTCTCCTCTCGACTAGAACTCCTTATTAAATATTTCTCTTTCTATGAATGAAGTATATATCTTATTTGCTAAAAACCTTTCATTGTTTAATATTTCCTTTTGGAATTCAATATTAGTCTTTACTCCCGTAACTACCATTTCATCTAATGCTCTGTTCATTCGATTTATAGCTTCATCTCTATCTTTTCCCCATACAATAAGCTTTCCAATCATGGAGTCGTAAGTAGGGGGAATTGGATAGCCACTATAAATATGACTATCCAATCTAACACAATATCCTCCAGGAGCAAAATATCCTTCTATCTGCCCTGGAGAAGGTCTGAATTTTTCTTTAGGGTCTTCAGCATTTATTCTGCATTCAATTGCATGCCCATTTATTTTTACTTGTTCTTGAGTAATATCTAGCTTTTCTCCATAGCCTATTTTTATCTGTTCTTTTATCAAATCTACTCCAGTTATAAGCTCTGTTACTGGATGCTCTACCTGTATTCTTGTATTCATTTCTATAAAGTAAAAGTTATTATCTTTGTCTAGTAAAAATTCTATAGTTCCAGCACTTACGTAGTTTACAGCTCTAGCTGCCCTTAGTGCTATTTCTCCCATTTTGCTTCTTAATTCTTCATTAATAACTACGCATGGTGCCTCTTCTAACACCTTTTGATTTCTTCTTTGAAGAGAGCAATCTCTCTCCCCAAGGTGAATTACATTACCATAGGCATCCGCCAGTATTTGAAATTCAATATGTCTAGGCTTCTCTATGAATTTTTCCACGTACATGGAGTCATCATTAAATGCTGTAGAAGCTTCGGACTTAGCCATATTAAATTTATCAATAAATTCTTCTTCATTATAGACAATTCTCATGCCTCTTCCACCGCCACCGCTGGCAGCTTTAATCATGATTGGAAAACCAATTTCCTTAGCTATCTTTAAGGCTTCTATAGGTTCATTGGTAGAATATTCAGAGCCTGGCACTACAGGTACTCCTGCCTCTATCATAGTTTTCCTAGCTTCAGATTTATTTCCCATCTTCTCTAAATGCTCTTTTTTAGGACCAATAAACTTTATACCACTTATTTCACATGCATTTACTAGCTCAGGATTTTCTGAAAGAAATCCATACCCTGGGTGTATTGCCTCACATTTAGTAACTAATGCTGCACTTATTATATTATCAATATTTAGATAGCTCTTTTTTGATGATGCAGGTCCTATGCAAATTGCCTCATCCGCCATGTGTACATGAACTGAATCATCATCTATTTCCGAATATACTGCTACAGTTTTTATCCCCATTTCTTTACATGCTCTAATAATTCTAACTGCTATTTCTCCTCTGTTTGCAATGAGTATTTTACTAAACATTCTACAACCTCCTAATTTTCATTAAAGGCTGTCCATATTCCACTATATCTTCATTACCTATAAGTATCTCAATAACTTCCCCTGATAACTCACATTCTATTTCATTCATTATCTTCATAGCTTCAATAATACACAAGGTCTGACCTTTTTCTACTCTGTCTCCAACTTTTACAAAAGGGGGATTATCAGGGCTAGAACTTTCATAAAATGAGCCTACTATAGGTGACTTCACAATATACACATTTTCTTCCCTAGCTAAAGATTTATTATATTCTACATCTTCTATATTTTTAGTTTTCAACTCTATAGTTGTTTCTGTATTTCTATCATCTGATATCCTAGTGCCTTCTGCATTTTCTTTAGCTTCTTTTACCAAAAGCCTGCTTTCTCCTTTTGTTATCATTATTTTAATATCACTTTTCTCTATCTCAACTTTTTCTATACTTGTCTTGTCAATTGTAATAATCAAATCTTTAATATCTCTTATATCCACTGGTATCTCACTCCTTAAACATATCACACATAATTAGTACCTAGTACTAGTATTTAATATTATAACATAATCTTAATTGGTGATACAATATTTTTACACTTAGAATAAATTGACAAACAAAGTATAGAGATAGAAATTTGATTTCCACATATATTGGAATTTTGAACGTAAAAAAGGCTTCCTTTGTTAAGAAGCCTTTTTTAAAATAATTAATTATAGTAATTTTTTTATGTTCTTCAGACCTATTAATGTCTTTATTTTATCTAAAGATATTTCTCCAAATGCCGACTTACCTTCTCTTACTGCTGTACCAAAATGATAGTCAGTTGCTTTAGTTTTCTCCATGATATCTACTACGTTATTAAGATTTAGCCCTCCCCCTAGGAGTACATTTATATGACCTGCATTTGATATCATGTCTATTATAACTTCAATATTGTTTTCTATATCTCTCTTTCCTCCAGATGTAAGTACATTCACAATTTGAGGATATTTTCTTAGAGTCTTTATTCCACTAACAGGATCAGATAATTCATCTATTGCTCTATGAAAAGTAACATCTATCCCATCACATACTGAAAGAAATTCAGATAAGGATTCTTCACAGATTTCATTTTTTTCATTTAAAACACCTAATACTACACCATTTACTTTTAATCCTTTGGCAATAAGGATATCTTCTTTCATTAGCTGTATTTCTTTAGATGTGTAAATAAAAGATTTTGCATGTGGTCTTATCATTACATTGACTGGTATGTTTACGGCAGTAACTACATTTTTAATCAATGAATAGCTTGGTGTAAGACCTCCCTCTGTCAATCCGCTTACTAGCTCAATTCTGCTGCACCCTGATTTTTCAATTCTTATTGCATCTTCAATGGTAGTTGCTATTATTTCAATCATTTCCTATCCCCCAGTATAGCTTTATGCTTTACGCTTTATGGAAAACAGTTTTATTTCCATCTTTATTAGCCATGTATATCATTGGTTCTTCTTCATCTGTTGCTACTACAAATGTAAACTCAACATTTGTACCTACTCCCCACTCTCCTTCTTTATTCATACAAACTATGGAGATAGCTCCAGCTTTACCTCTTTTCTTTTCTAGCTTATCACTAAATTCATGGACTACCTTTTCCGCAGCCTGCTGTGGATGCAAGCCCTCTTCCATTAGCCTCACTACCTCATATGATAAACAACCTTTCATAATATCTTCTCCAAGTCCTGTGGCTACAGCACCTCCTATCTGACTATCTGCATAATAGCCTGAACCAGGTAGTGGAGAATCTCCTACTCTTCCCTTCTTTTTCATGAATAATCCACTAGTAGAAGTTGCTGATATTAGATTTTTATTTTTATCAATACATACCATACCAACGGTGTCATGCCCATCATAAGGGCTTAGAGTTTTATCTTTCATTTCTTCTATTCTTTTTTCCCAAGCTTTTCTAGATTCTTCTGTAAGCATATTCTTTCTTTCAAATCCATTTCCCTGTGCATATTCTTCTGCTCCTGTGCCTACGAGGAAAATATTAAATCTTTCTTCACTAAGTTTTCTAGCTATTGATATTGGATTCTTAAAATCTTTAATTCCTCCCAATGCCCCTATTGAAAGAGTGTTGCCATCCATAAATCCAGCATCTAATTCCACTTCGCATTTTTCATTTGGTAATCCGCCATAACCTACTGATGTATAAAGTGGATTGTCCTCCACCATTTTTATTGCCTCTTCAATTGAGTCTGAAGCACTAAGTCCATTTTCTAGCATATATGAAGCATGCTTTACACCTTCTAAAGCCATCTCCCATGTTGCAATAATTCCCCATTTCAATATAAGCAACTCCTTTATAATTTGATTATCACTTAATTTATCACTTAATATTATTATCCCCATAAAGCTATTTTTTGTCTAGATATTCTATTGAAAATACTTCTTTAGTAATTTTCCGCAGTCTCGCAACACAAATTTATTCGCTCGCTATCGCTCACATAAATTTGGTGCTCGTTGCGTTTGACCTACCTACGATTTATGATAGAAGCTTTCATAAATCGGGTTAGGTCATAAGCAGTCTCGCAACACAAATTTATTCGCTCGCTATCGCTCACATAAATTTGATGCTCGTTGCGTTTGACCTACCATCGATTCTCCGACAAAAGCATTCGGAAAATCGGGTTAGGTCATAAAAAAATCCTACCTCCATATTAGAGATAGGATTTTCAATATTTCCTTTATTATTTTCTGTTTAATACTGCATTTAAGGCTATACCAACTATTGCTGCAAAACTTAATCCTGATATTTTAACTGTTTCAGTTACTGGTATGCCAATAGTCACTCCGAATTTTTTCTCTATGATTCCGCTTCCTAGACCTAGGATTAGTATAGTTGCCATGACTATTATGTTTTTTACATTAAGTTTTACTTTATTATTTTTTATCGTCTTAACACCTATTAAAGAAATCATGCTGAATAGCATTACGCTTATACCACCCATTACGGCTGTTGGTATAGAAGTTAATAACGCTCCTACCTTTGATACAAGCCCCAATATTATGGCGAAGATTGCTGTTAGTCTTAGGATTGATGGGTCATAGTTTTTAGTTAAAGCTAGTACTCCTGTATTTTCTCCGTAAGTTGTATTTGCAGGTCCTCCAATTAATGATGCTACCAATGTTGCTAAACCGTCTCCTAAAAGCGTTCTATTTAAGCCTGGATCTTCTACAAAGTTTTTTCCAACAACTTGTCCGTTAGTAGTTATGTCTCCTAAGTGCTCCATGAATACTGCTAATACTACTGGTGCTATTATGGCTATGGCTCCTATATCGAATTTAGGGAAACTAAACTTTGGTAGTGCTACTAATGAAGCTTCTTTTACTACATCTGTATTTACAATTCCCATTTTAAAGGAGATTAAATATCCTATAATTACTGCTGATAATATAGCAAGTTGCTTCATAAAGCCTTTGCCTTTAAAGTTAATTAATAATGCTACTCCTAAAGTTATACCTGCTATTACAAGGTTTTCTTTAGCCATTCCAAAGGCAGTTGGTACTAAATTTAATCCTATTACCATTATCATAGGTCCTACTACTTGAGGTGAAAGGACTTTTTGAATTCTCTCTACCCCAATCTTTTTTATAAGAAAAGATATTATGACATAAATTAATCCTGCTACTACCATTCCACCTTGAGCATATGCTAAATCTCCATTATATAATTGCTTTACTGTAAGTATTACTGGAATAAATGCAAAGGATGATCCTAGAAAAACAGGAACCTTTCCTTTAGTACAAAGATGGAATATAAGTGTTCCAATTCCTGCTGTAAACAATGCTACCGATGGATTAAAGCCTGTTAATATTGGAACTAATACTGTAGCACCAAACATAGCAATTAAATGTTGCATAGCTAAAATAGCTTTTTTAGAATTAGCTAGTAAACTAACCTCTTTTTCTGTGTACTCCTTGTTTTTCATTAGATTTTCAACCATAAAAAAACCTCCTCTTTTAGTGTGTGGGAGAGTTTTTCTCTCCTTTTCAGCCTCTCAGTGCTGATTTAAAGGCATGTTTTGATTGTAATTTAGAATTTATTGTATTTGGTGCTCGTTGCATTTGACCTACCATCGATTTCTGATAAAAGCATTCAGAAAATCGGGTTAGGTCATAAAAAAACTTCTTGCAAGGCGCAAGAAGTTATATACATATCATGTAAGTATTCCATATTACAATCTTGCCAGCCTCTCTGGACTGAATTAAAGATTTAATCTTTAGTTTTTTATCCTTAATCATTTTAACAGCTATTAAAAACATATTCAACAGGTATTTTTTAGAAATTAAATTCCTAATAAAGTTGTAGCCGCAGTAAAATATATTATAAGTGCTAAAGCATCTACTATTGTTGTAATTAATGGACTTGCCATAATTGCTGGGTCCATTTTGAATTTTTTCGCTGCTATTGGCAATACCCCTCCCACAACCTTTGCTATTACAACAGTAAAAAATAGACTTATACAAATAGCTATGGATACATAAAGATTCGTTTTTTCAAAGAAGTAAATTCTCACAAAATTAACAGTTGCTAATATTATCCCAACAATTACACTTACCCTTAGCTCTTTCCATATCACTTTTAATATATCTTTCGATTCAATTTCTCCTAGAGCTAATCCACGAATAATTAAAGTAGATGATTGTGAACCAGCATTTCCACCTGTGTCCATAAGCATAGGAATAAATGCAGCTAATACTACTACGGACTGAAGTACATCTTCAAATTTTTTAATGATATTTCCAGTAAAGGTAGCTGAAATCATAAGCACTAAAAGCCACATAACTCTGTGTTTTGCCAGAGAAAACACACCTGTCTTTAAATATTCTTCTTCAGACGGTGCCATAGCAGCCATCTTTTGAAAGTCTTCTGTGTTTTCCTGCTCAATAATATCCACAATATCATCGATGGTAATGATACCTACTAGTCTATTTTCATTATCTACTACTGGCATAGAAGTAAAGTCATATTTTTTAAAAGTGTCAGCTATATACTCTTGGTCTTCAAGTGTATGGACAAATATTACATTTTCGTCCATTATATCTTTAATAATAGTATCATCATCATTTAGAATTAACTGCCTAATTGAGATAACACCTTCAAGCCTTCTATTTTTGTCCATAACATAACAAGTATTTATGGTTTCTTTATCTGTAGCAGTTCTTTTAATATGCTGTAATGCCTCTTTTACTGTCATTTCCTTTTTCAAGTCAACATATTCTATTGTCATAATGCTTCCAGCAGAATTTTCGGGATACTTCAAAAACTGATTTATCAATGCTCGAGTATTTGCATCAGTGTTTTTAAGTACTTTTTTTACCACATTAGCAGGAAGTTCTTCTAAAAAGTCTATTGTGTCATCAAGAAATAATTCATCTATAATAGTTTTTGTTTCTTTGTCAGTTATAGATTCAATAATATATCTTTGTTGTTCGGATGACAAATAAGAAAAAACATCTGCAGAAATATCCTTTGGTAAAATTCGGAAGATAATAAGCATTTTTTCTTGACTTGTTTCATCTAAAAGCTGTGCTATGTCTACTACATTCATATCTTTTAATTCATTTCTTGCTTGCATGAGCTTATTTTCTCTGATGAGATCTAAAACTTTTTCCATGTTTTGTTCCTCCCTCTTCTAAGGTAGAGGAAACTATCTAAATTGATAAAATGGTGTATTCCTCTACCTTATTATTCATTTTTCTTGAAAAACTATTCCCATACGGATCGGAATCCACCTTTTATCACCTCTTTATTCATTATTAAAACTAGCAGAGATATTTTTATATTACTCTCCTAAAAGTTCTGTAATTATTATTTCTGGTCTATTAAAAATGCGCTGAGGTGCTAAACTATTGCCTAGGCCTCTGCTTATTACCATAACAGTGTTTTTAATTTTATGCAAACCAGATGTATATTTAGGAAAAAAGCCTTGATTAGGCACTATTAGCCCTCCTAAAAAAGGAATCCTAACTTGCCCTCCATGAGCATGCCCACTGAATACTAAATCAAATCCATAGCTTGCATATGCGTCTATCCTCTCAGGTCTATGAGATAGAAGTATCTTAAAGCTGTCTTCATCTAGGTCTTTTTTGACTTCTTGTAAGTATTTATCCATAACAATTGGCTCTCTATGCCTTATTCCAGTATAAGGGTCATCAACACCTGCAATTACTATGGTTTGACCATTGATGTTTATTTTTCCCCAGCTATTTCTCAATACCTTTACACCTGTGTTTATAAGTTTTTCTTCTAAATCGTTAAACTTACCTGAGCGCATTTCGTGATTGCCAGTTACATAATATACAGGAGCAATTCTAACTGCTTCTTTAACAAATTTAATTGCTATATATTCATTATATCGTCTACTGTCTATTAAGTCACCCGTTATTATAATAATATTAGGTTTTTCTTTTTCTATTTGGCTTATTAAGTATTGTTGATTTTTGCCAAAAAACTTATTATGCAAATCTGATATGTGTACTATTTTAAATTTATCAAAGTTTTTTGGAAGTTTTTGAAAACTAATTTTAAACCTAGTTTTTGAAATCCAATTATTTTGTAAATATAAAAATACTAGTAAAATCATAAGAATTATTAATATAATTCCTATAGATCTGATATTTAATATGTTTTTATTTATAAGCATATCATCACCTTAATTTAAGGATATTTTTAGAATACACTTGTAATGATACCATAACAAAGAACTGAAAAACCAGAGAAAAATGTTTGTTTTTTAGACAAATAAAAAGAGCTGTCTCGCGCTAGAAATTACTTTCTATTATTCCGAGACAGCTCTTTTTAAGTAAATTTTTAGCTACCAAAGAACATCAATAGTGCTCCTGCTGCTACTGCTGACCCTATAACTCCTGCAA
>CAZUFW010000075.1:0-9154 GCA_964619895.1 uncultured Clostridia bacterium
TAATCCTATACCAAATGTAGTAAATAAGCATATATCTGATGAATCAACCATAGCAGTTAAGTCTTGGAAGGTCTTTAGTAGAGCTGCCTTACCTTCTGTTACTAAAGGATCAGTTTTTACTGGTATACCTAATATTTCAGGTGAAGTTAGATATCCTCTAACGTGACAGCCGCCACGATTACTAGTTGCATATTCCAATGCCATACCTTGAATAGCTCTACCGTCATATGCAGGCATCTCTTGTTTCTTAACACTCATAGATAATTCAGGATGTCCATATTTTTCTGCCATTCTGTATGAACCTTCAGCCATAATATCTCCAAATCCTTCTCTATATCCAGTGCGTTCAGTCCACTTTATCATACTTTCTATATCACCAAATTTTAGCTCTTCACCTAGATCATCTTTGGTAATTATGCCCTTTTCATACATTTCCATCGCACATGCTATAGTAGCACCCATAGTTATCGGGTCAAACCCTAATAAGTTACATATATGGTTAGCAGTATCTATAGCGTTCATATCATTTATGCCGCAATCTGATCCAAATGACCAGCCTGCCTCATATTCTGGTCCTGCAACTATTCCTTTATACTTTCCATCAGGTATTCTAACAACCCTTCCACATCCCATATTACATGCAAAACAAGCTTTATTTCTAACTAAGTAGTTTTCAGTTAAATATTCTCCACTAATTTTGTCTGCATCTTCAAACCATGAAGTTTGCCAGTTATTTGTTGGCAATGAATGTGCTTCGTTTAATATATTCATGAGCACTTGAGTTCCATAAGCAGCAAGCCCTTGTCCTGTTACTGGATGGTTTTTCAATTTATTTCTTGCATCAAATGCAGCCTTTTTGAATTCTTCTACATTTGCTACTTCTATGCTATTTGAACCTTTTACTACAACAGCCTTAAGATTTTTAGAGCCCATAACAGCTCCAAGTCCTGACCTACCTGCAGCCCTATCCTTGTCGTTCATAATAGTTGCAAATAATACTAGTTTCTCTCCAGCAGGTCCTATACAAGAGACCTTTGCATCCTCTTCATTTTCTTGAACTAATAAATCTGTAGTTTCGAAAACATCTTTGCCCCATAGATGCTGTGCATCTTTAATTTCTATAGTGTCATCATTAATATGCAAGTATACAGGTATATCAGATTTTCCCTCGAATATGATTCCATCATAACCTGCAAATTTTAGTTCAGGACCAAAATGTCCACCTGAATTTGATGCACCAATTGTTCCTGTTAAAGGAGCTTTTGCTACTATATTAAACCTTCCTGCAGATGCTGCAAATGTTCCTGTCATTGGTCCGGTCATAAATATTAGTTTGTTTTCAGGACTTAATGGGTCTGTTTTAGGGTCTATTTCATCGCATAAAATTTTTGAGCCTAGTCCTCTTCCTCCAAGATATAATTTTGCATCATCCATATTTAATTTTTCAATATTTATCTGTTTGTTGCTTAAATTAACTCTTATTAGTTTTCCAGTCCATCCAAACATTATTTAGCCACCTCCCCAAATACTTCTTTAAACTGGTTAGCGATGTTTTTCTTTTTTTGTAATGAGCTATCCAATTCCTTATACTCTATTGCTCCACCAGGACATTGTTTTACACATTGAGGATCACCATCACATAAATCACATTTAACTATCTTTTTAAGTCTTGAACTATAAGTGATGTTTCCAAATGGACAAGCACTTACACACATCTTACATCCAATGCATTTTTCACTGTCAACTTTAATAGTACTTGTCTTTTCAGCTCTTGAAATTGCGTTTACTGTACAAACCTTCATGCACTGAGGGTCTTCACATTGCATACACATCATAGGTACTTGTACAGCGGCTTCATCATAAAATAGTACAGAAATAGCTGAATCCTTTGGGTTAAACTTATTAGTTTTGCTAAATGAGCAAACAAGTTCACAGGTTCTACAGCCCGTACACTTATCTGGGGAAATAACTATACCTTTAGCCATTTTTACCTCTGGTCACCAATTTTAGGTGCCAGAATCGCCTCCTTTTTTTTATAAATGCTAAACTTTAAATCATTAATTTTGCTATTGTATATTTTATATATGGAAGTTGTATATTGGGAATTTAAGTTGCTATGAAATGCAACTTCCATTTAAAAATACAAAAAGGGATTCATACACATCAAAATCTTGATATATATGAATCCCTTTGCGCACCGGCAGGTGTAAAAATTACTTTTTACGCCCTATCGTTCATAAAGGCCTTTTAAAGGTCAATTATGAATCGGGATATAGTATATTAAGTTTTTCAAATTCTATCCCCCTCCAATGGGAGGAAATAGTGCCAAAACATCTCCATCCTTAAGAACATTATCTATGTCACAATGTCTGCCATTGACTAGAACGATTCCAAGCTCTTTTTCTTTGATTTCTAATTGCTCAATTATTTCTCTTATGCTTATTTCTCTATCAAACTCCAAATGTTTACTTTTCCATCTGCCCTTTCTAAAGGTAGCAAATAATCTTACCTCAACTTCCATAGAATTAACCTTCCTTGTTCAAATATTAAGAACATAAAAAGCATCACGCAAAGCAACCCTAGTGACTTTATGTAAAAATAACTAGGTTAATATACATTAGATATTATGTTTTCAAAGTAGTGAATAAAATTCTTAAATGCCTATAAATTATGAGAAAGTATCTAATACTTTAAATAAGGTAATAAAGAGTGGGTATTATGAAGAAACTTTGATAAATTCTACTCTACACTTTATTGTTCAATTTATATATTCTACATCCAATTAATAAATCCTTCATATTTTTAATAATTTTCTTATTTTCTAGGAAATATCTATAATTTTAACTGAGTCTTCTTCAATAATCAATAAATTATAGATGAAGATTTATTTACGCTTATATGCTAAATAACGTTTCTTCCCTGCTTCAAATAGCTTTTGTTCATCTTCACTAGTTATTTCTAAAGAAGGTACAGATGTGGGTCTACCTTCATCATCTAAGGCCACCATAGTAAAGTAAGCTGTGGATGCTATTCTAGGTGCTTTTTTATTCCTTATATCTTCTACGATGACTTCAACATAAATCTCCATAGAGCTGTTCCCAACAAAGCTCAACCTCCCCGTGAAGGTTACTAAATCACCTATATGTATAGGATAATGAAACTCCAAGGAATCTACCCTTGCTGTTACAATATTTTTCCCAGAATGTCGAACTGCTGTTATTCCAGCCACATCATCCATTAATTTCATAATCTTACCACCGTGAACATTACCAGCGAAGTTAGAATGTTCTTGCTCCATTAAGCTTCCAATGCTTGACATAGATTGTTCAACTGTTTTAGCTTTTATATTAATCACCTCTTCTGATTATTCATTGATGATATGAGTCACAAAAAGACAGGTATGCACACATGTAACATGATAACATACCTATTGCTATAACTCTACATTATTTTATTTTTCTTAAATTGATTTATACTTATTAGCATTGTTATTAAGTATATCACTAATGCTACACCTAAAAAAATTAAACTACATATGGTAAAATTATTAAAAATCCTTTCTATAAATACTTCTAGTTGACCAGACTCAAGAAATCTAGGTTTTGGGATATATCTTATCAACGAGGAGATAATTACTGGTATAAAGAAAAATCCAAAAAAGAATAAACGAGATAAATTAATTGCTCTTGCAGCGCCATATTTATAGATAAAAATATATAAAATACCCGTGAATACAAGTGCAAACCCTGCACCAACTAATGGTATGCCTGCAAAGGTATTATCCATTATTACCTTATTACCTAATAATTTTGTTAAAATATAATAATATAATACTCCAACAATTGATAGCAAAAATGCTGTAATGTATTTACTCATTACGATTTTATATGGCTTTAAAGGAAGAGTTCGTAATAATGAATATCCCTTGTTTTTATCTTCAGTATATTCATTTCTTGCTACTACCCCATAAACCATCAAAAAAATAAATCCTACTGACATAAATATCCCCATATCATTATAAATAGTTGATACAATAAAAACTACTCCAATTAAAAAATATAGGGTTATGGTCTTTCTAGCTTGATAAAGGTCCTTATATATTAAATATAACATTATTTTGCCTCCTTTACTAATGATATTAATATCTGATCTATACTAGTATTTTCAACTCTTACAATATCTTTTTCTATATATGTCTTTAATGTATTTTTCATTTCTTCATACTTGTCAGTTAGTCCTGATATACCAAAATAATTTTTCTCAATTCCTTTAAGTTTATTTTCTATATCATTTATTTCATATCCATTCTTTATATGCAAAACCTTCCATTTTTCTAATAATTCATCTTTTGGAGCAGAAAGTACAATCCTGCCATCAATTAAATATGTTACATAGTCTGCTATCTTTTCAACATCCTCTGTTATATGAGTTGAAAACAGTACTGATTTATTTTCGTCTTGTATTACCTCTAAAAGAATTTTAAGTATTTCGCTTCTTATAACTGGATCAAGTCCTGAAGTGGGCTCATCTAAGATTAAGAGTTCTGGATTATGTGCTAATGCTAGAGCTAAAGCAAGCTTTACTCTCATTCCCTTTGAAAGCTCCTGAACCTTTTTAGTACTGCTTACATTGAATCTTTCTAAGAGACTGTAAAATGTATCACTATGCCACTGTTTATAGTGCTGAGATATGAATTTTTCTATCCATTTTACACTCATATCCTCATAGAAAAATTGCTCCTCACCTACATAGCCTATTTTATTTTTTATCTCTTCTTCAGAATTTTCATAGTCAAGACCAAATAATTTAATATTACCACTATCATAGTTTATTAGATTCATAATTGCCTTTATTGTTGTGGACTTACCTGCCCCATTAGGTCCAACTAGACCCATAATATATCCTCTTGGTAGAGCTAATGAAATATTATCTAGAGTAAACTCCCTATAAATTTTCTTAAGGTTTGATATTTCAAGAATATTTTCCATTACTTCTCCTCCTCCAAATCTTCTAAGATTTTAATAATGTCCTCTGTTTCTATATAGTACTTCCTAGCTTCAGTTACAATTTCTTTAAGCTTCTCCCTTATCTCATCATTTTTTTCCTTCCTTAGACTTTCTTTGTTTATTGAAGTTACAAAGGAACCTAATCCGGGGCGTGTTATTATGTAACCTTCATTTTCTAAGTCTGCATAGGCTCTTTTAATCGTGATAACACTTATTTTAAGTTCATTTGCCATGGCTCTTATAGAAGGTAAAAGCTCATCTTCCTTTATATCTCCTGTCACTATTGCATTAATTATCTGGTCTTTAACCTGCTTATATAAGGGGTCAGGATTAGTATTAGACAAGGTTATAAACATTTCATCACCCTAACTGTATATATAGTATATACACAGTATATCCTCCTTAAAATACTATGTCAATACTATTAAAATATAATTGCAAAAAATAAAAAAATTCATAGACCAATGTAGTCTATGAACTTGTTATCATAATATTTTTCTATATCTTATTATTCGCTTTTTGATAAAGCATTTCTATATGTGGTATATTATCTTCTAAATACACATCTGTAACTTCTTTAAAATCAAGGTTTTTGTAAAAATCCTTTAAATATAATTGCCCAGAAATTCTTATAGTTGTTTCGTTTAAGTTTTCCTCAATAAATCTTATTGCATTTATAAGCATTTTTCTCGCTACGCCTTTTCTACGATATTTTTCAATAACTAGAACTCTTCCAATTGACATATTATCATATGAAACACCTTTTTCTACAATTCTACAATATGCAATTATCTCCTTATTGTCTTCTAAAAATAAATGATATGAAAATTGATCCTTACCATCGCAATCTTGATAAGGACATTGCTGTTCTACAACAAAAACTTCATTTCTTACTTTTAGAATTTTGTATAGTTCTTCAATTGTTAAATCCTTATACTTTTTCATTTTCCATTCCATGTTTTTTGAGCTCCTTATTTAATAAAATATGCATAATATTTTCATTATCAGAGTTGAATAAATATAGGACTTTCATTTGTATTACTCTATTCTAAACTTTTCGAGATATTTTGCAGCTGATCTGTTCATTTCAAGAGAAAAGTCAGACATATATTTGCGCCTACAGAGAGCTTTAATATCTTCACTAATATCCTTATCTTTAATTCCAGCCTTCTCATTTCTTATTCGATGCATTTCTAAATGCTGGTCTTTAGTTAACCTACAGTATTTATTTTCATGCACTATATACTGTTTTTCAAAACGTATAGGCTTTTTCCTATTCTTTTGAGCCTCAACTGGATGGCCATAAACTACCATAGCAGCAGGCAAAACATAATTAGGGAGTTCTAATAATTCCCTAACAATTTCACAGTTCTCTATGATATCACCAATATAACATGAACCAATACCTAAAGATTCTGCAGCTACTACTGTGTTTTGAGCAGCTATTATGGCATCAGCACAAGCAAGAATAATGTCTCCCGCTCCAGGTTTCCTTGGATTACAATCTTCATAGCAAAAAGCATCATACCATCTTTGATAATCTGCAAGAAATATAAGTACCAAAGGTGCCTTTGCAATAAAGGGCTGATTATCACAAGTAACTGCCAACTTTTCCCTTAAAATTTGATCTGTAATATCAAGTATGCTATAAAGCATCATCCCACCAGCAGTTGGAGCTTCAAATGCTGCGTTCAATATTTCATTTTTCATCTCAGTTGTAATTGGCTTATTCTCAAACACTCGAATTGATTTTCTGCTTTTTATTTGCTTCAAAACATCATTCATGTCAATAATCCTCCTATTAAATTATTTATTGATTTTAAGCTAAATAATTAAAGACTTTATATAATGTATGCGTTCTTTATTTTATAAGAATTATACATTAAATATGCTATTTCCTGCCTAAACAAATAATAAAAATAACGTGGTATTGTACTTAATTTTATGGTAAAATATTAAGCATTAAAAATCATAGCTTCAAAGATAATATGTCTAATTTAGAAAGGAAAATGGAATATGAATGTAGGATTTGTCTCATTAGGATGTAGTAAGAATTTAGTGGTTACAGAAGAGATAATAGGATTATTTAATAGTCATAATTTCAATATAGTAAATGATGCACAAGATGCAGATATTATAGTAATAAATACATGTGGATTTATAGAATCTGCAAAGCAAGAAGCAATAAATACAATATTAGAGATGGCTGAGTTGAAAAAGAAAAGATGTAAATATTTAATTGCAACAGGCTGTTTAGTTCAAAGATATAAAGAAGAACTAGAAAAAGAAATTCCTGAAGTAGATTTATTTATAAGTGTAAGTGAATATGAACACATATGGAAAGAAATCGAAAAGCTATTAGATTTGGAAAAAGATAACAATGCTATTCTGGACTATAAAAATAGAGTACTAACTACTGGGGAAAACATGGCATATCTAAAAATAGCAGAGGGCTGCAATAATAACTGCACTTATTGCGCTATTCCATATATTCAGGGACCATATATATCTAGACCAATAGAGGATATTTTAGATGAAGCTAAAATCCTTGTAAAGCAAGGAATAAAAGAGCTAATAGTTATAGCACAGGATACTACAAAATATGGAATTGACATATATGGAGAGTCAAAACTTGCAGAGCTTTTAGAAAAACTTTGTAAAATAGAAGAACTTCAATGGATTAGATTTCTATATGCGTACCCTGAAAGTATAACAGATGAGTTAATTAATGTAGTAAAAAATAATGATAAAATTTGTAAGTATTTTGATATACCAATTCAGCATATATCTGATTCAGTATTAAAAAGAATGAATAGAAAAAGTGATGGGGCAAGTATTAGAAAGCTAATAAATAAAATTAGAGAACAAATACCAGGAGTAATCCTAAGAACAACATTAATAGTAGGATTTCCAGGAGAAACGGAACAAGATTTTGAAGAATTATATGAATTTGTAAAAAATGCAAGGTTTGATAAATTAGGAGTGTTTACTTATTCAAAAGAAGATAATACTCCAGCAGCAAAACTAAAAGAACAAATACATCATGCTACCAAGAAGAATAGGTATAATAAAATAATGGAACTTCAAGAGCAAATCTCAAAAGATAGCTTAAATAATAAAGTAGGAAATATTTATAAAGTGTTAATGGAAGCAAAAACTCCAGACAATAAATACTTTATAGGTAGAACGTACATGGATGTACCAGATATGGACGGAGTAGTATTTGTTAAAAACAATGGTGAGGAAAATCTAATCAACAAATTCGTAGATTGCAAAATTCTAGAAGCAATAGAATATGACTTAATTGGTGAAATAGACAACTAGGAGAATCAGTAACTAGCGGGGTCAGACTTTTATAATTTTATAATTTTATAATTATAAAAGCCTGACCCACATATTTTTGATTAATACTTCTGTAATTCTAGCAAATCTTCTATCATCTGACTCATACGTTGATATGAATCATAAACACCTTGGTTGTAAAATTCAGCTGCTAGCTTTTCTGTGAAGAAATCTAGGATTAAAGTTGCTGCCAAATATCCTATTTCCTCATCTCTTTCTTTTTGAAAATAATTTATGATTGCTGATATCATTTTTTCTTTTTTTTCTTTACTTAATTCAATCTTATTGCTCATATTTCATATCTCCTTTTGCAATTAGTTTAGCTTATATAATATTATTGGTATTCCACATATATTTTTAATTACCTTCAAAAAAACAAACCAAATTCCTTGTTCACTCGAAATCAATGAATCAACAGGCCACATGACCCCAACACTTATTCACCGAATCAATATTCTGTTATTATCTGAAAGTTCGTGTTCACTCATACTGAGTATATAATTTTTTAATCAGCCAGGTAATGCATCAATTAGCATTTCGTATTCTGAAGTATCTATTACTTCTTTTAGTATATCATTTCTTAGTCCACTAAAATATCCTACATTCAGCTTGGCTACTGTCTTGGCCATAATTTCAAAGTTTTCTCTTGTTTCGGAACCCGATTTTTCTAGTATAGTATGATAATATTTTTCATAAGATTTGCTTTCAAAAAAATTTCTTGAATATATATCAAAGTTTATTAATTCATCATTTTTAATCTTTTTCTCAGAGGCCCAGCCCGCTACATTAATCTTATGAGTACTATA
>CAZUFW010000076.1:0-8894 GCA_964619895.1 uncultured Clostridia bacterium
ATTAAGGATTTATGAAAAAAGAACATGGGAAAATAGACCGATTTTGCGCGGTCTGACGTCCCCTTGCTTCTTAAAACAGGAGAAGAATGGCAACCTCTAGATGATTTAAAAGCTAGCTTGGGAGTTTAGAAATGGGAGTGAAAGTCAGAATTAACCCTGTAGCAAATACTGATTTGCGGAAGATAAAAAAATATATATCAGAAGACAGTGTAGAAGCTGCTACAAAAATCGTTAAGGATATTATTGAAAAAATTGAAAACTTAGCGGACTTCCCAGAGATGGAAACAATGTTAATGAACAAAATCAGTTTAAAGAGCAAATACAGATATATTATATGTGGGCAGTATCTCATTTTTTATATTTACGAAAATAATATAGTTTCAATTCAACGTGTTTTGCATGGAAAGAGAGACTATATGTCATTACTAAAGAATGATGATAAATTTAATAGCTAGATTAACACTTGGCATTTGTCAGGTGTTTTTCTTATTATATGGAGAACTATAGGGACTGTCCCTGTGGTTCCTCCACATAAAATCATCTCCTTATTTTGGTCTTCATATATATATATCCAAAACAGGAGATGATTTCTGGCACTTCTGGGAAAAGTTTTTACTTTTTTGTCTTGATGATCTCTGCAATTTTTATTATTTCTCCTTACTTAAGCTAGTTTCTTTGCTTTACTTCAAAGTATAGTTTTTTTGTAAGTGCCTTGTCTTTATTTGCTAAACCATATACTTTCTACTTATTTCATACCCACAATAATAGCATACAGTTATCTTTACTTCTACAGGTACCCAAGTCCCTCCACCCGAGCCATCTGGAATATAAACATAATCAATAGATGTAAACGTATATGACTTAGGATTAGCTTCATAATCAGGACAATGAAGTGGCCTTCTTAAAATGTTTTCTACAAAAATAACCTCATTATCCCCATTCACTAACTGATGATATACATGAATTCCTGTCTTATCTTTTACAATTATTTTATTTTGACTGTTTATCAATTCTAAAATGTTAGCTTCAGTTATATTGGAACTTGCCATTGATGCGTTGGGTACCAAAAATAATATTAATAATACAAATATTAGACATTTACTCTTTAATTTAGTCCTTTTTAACATAATGTTATTCCTCCTTCTTTTATTATTAAAATGTTTTCTCAAGTTGCATAATCTACCTTGTGCCCGTACTAAGAACTTATATAACCTTTATTTGATCAAGTGTTCTAGGGAAAGTGATTTCAGGAATTTAATCAATTCATCTTTATCCTTGTACTTCTCAAATTGCTTAATTGTAAAATTATCTTCTGTTATTTTAAGAAGCTCTACATGCACGTTATATTTATTACCCCAAAGTTCTTTATCAAAGGTTATAAAATGAATACTATTATCATCGTGGTAGATGTTATAGTTCAACTCTCCTATTCGAATCTTATCTAAGGTGTAGTCCTCCAATTGAGGTATAAAGGACCTTGATGCAATTTTATAGTGAAGTTTAATTATCTCAGAGTTCTCATTCCAATAGCTAGCCTGTAGATAATCTATCAAAGATAGATCATGTTGCCATTCTGACTTGTTATCATTAGTTAATTCTTTATAAAATTTTCGATCACTAAGTGGACTTTCTGTTACAATTAAATCTTTTAATTCATATTCTAATAATTTATTGACAACTGATGCTTTAGGATATATTACCTTAAAATCCTTTATTGATTCAAAAGAACACAGGTTATATAATTTATATTCATTGTCCTGTAGTTGTTTTATAGTCCCGAACAAATCATAACCTGCTAGTACACTTGATGTCAATCCTAAAATTATAATAATGCATGCAATCGTCCAAATTCTTTTCACTGTTTTTACCTCCTGTCTAAGTGATTTTAGAAATATGCTCTATTTTTATGCTTATCCTTGTATTGATTCTGTATACTAGTTCCCTTTTGTTTTTATTATTTGTGTTGCAATTAACTTTGTAATTAGGATTTTGAATTCATTATCATGTGTAAATTTACCCCATATTTAGTATATCATTCATATTATTTTTTGTCAATTTTAACCAAATTCAAACAGACAAAACCCCTAAATCCCTAAATCTCTAAAGCTCCTGAAAGTCCTGAAAAATCCCAGAAAGTCCTGCTTTCATTTTGACAATAAAAAACAGGCAAGAGATTTTCACTCTTGCCCGTCTTATACATGCTTCTAAGCTTCTGCTAATTTCTTATATTTTTCATATCTTTCTTTAGCATCTTTTTCTGCTTTTTCAAATAGCTCTTCTGCCATTTCTGGGAATGTCTTTAATAGTGATGTATATCTTACTTCACCGTTTATGAAGTCCCTAAATGATGCAGTTGGCTCTTTTGAATCTAAGACAAATGGGTTCTTTCCTTCATCAGCTAATGTTGGGTTGTATCTGTATAAATGCCAGTATCCAGATTCTACTGCTTTCTTAGCTTGATTTTGAGTACGTCCCATTCCTTCTCTAATTCCATGGTTAATACATGGAGCATAAGCAATGATTAATGATGGTCCGTCATAGCTTTCAGCCTCTATTATTGCTTTTAAGAATTGATTCTTATCAGCACCCATAGCAATTTGTGCTACATATACATAACCATATTGTGCTGCAATCATTCCAAGATCTTTCTTCTTAACTTTCTTACCCGAAGCTGCGAATTTAGCAACAGCAGCTGTTGGTGTAGACTTAGATGACTGTCCACCAGTATTTGAGTAAACTTCTGTATCAAATACAAGTACATTTACATTTTCACCTGATGCTAGTACATGGTCTAATCCACCGTATCCGATGTCATATGCCCAGCCGTCTCCACCTAAAATCCAAGTGGATTTTTTAATTAAATGATCTTTCTTATCAGCAAATTCTTTTAGTATTTCATTTGCTCTTTCATTTCCAGTATTGATGTTTGCTAATAATGGAAGCACTTTAGCTGCTGCTTTCTTAGAAGCTTCTGCATCTTCTTTTCCTTCTATCCATGCATTAAACGCTTCTTTAATCTCGTCTGATACGTTTAATTCAACTAATTCTTTAGCTAAATCTTCTAATTTGCTTCTAATTTGTTTTATTGCAATTGCCATACCATATCCGTACTCAGCATTATCTTCAAATAGTGAATTTGCCCAAGCAGGTCCTTTTCCTTCTGCATTTTTACAGTAAGGAGTTGAAGGAGCTGATCCAGACCAGATTGAAGAACAACCTGTAGCATTTGCTATCATCATTCTATCTCCAAATAATTGAGTAACTACTTTAGCATATGGTGTTTCTCCGCAACCTGCACATGCACCTGAGAATTCAAGTAATGGTTGTGAGAATTGGCTGCCTTTTACTGTTGTAAGTGGCATTAAATCATCTTTAACTGTTACTGTCATTGCATATTCCCAGTTAGGAACTTGAGCTTCTAATTGTTCTCCTATTGGTTTCATAACTAGTGCTTTTTCCTTAGCTGGACATATATCAGCACAGTTTCCGCAACCTGTACAATCTAATGCACTTACTTGCATACGATATTCAAGCCCTTCTAGCCCTTTTCCTATTGCTTTCTTAGTTTCAAATGTTTCTGGTGCATTTTTCTTTTCTTCTTCATTAACTAAGAAAGGTCTAATAGCAGCATGTGGACAAACAAATGAACATTGATTACATTGAATACATTTGTCTATTTGCCATTCTGGTACATGAACTGCAATACCACGCTTTTCATATGCAGCAGTTCCATGTGGGAAAGTACCATCTTCAACACCTACAAATGTGCTTACTGGTAAAGAGTCTCCTTCTTGTCTATTCATTGGAACTAATACGTTCTTAATGAAATCTGGAACTTCTTTAGCAGCAGCTGCTTCTTCTTGAGCTTCTGCATTTTTCCAGCTTTCTGGAACATTTACTTTTACTAATGCATCTATTCCTCTCTCTATAGCAGCATAGTTCATATTAACTATCTTTTCGCCTTTCTTGCCATAGGATTTATAGGCAGCTTCTTTTAGATATTTTACAGCATCTTCAATATCAATTACATCTGCAAGTTTAAAGAAGGCTGATTGCATAATTGTGTTTGTTCTATTACCTAATCCTATTTCTTCAGCTATTTCAGTAGCATCAATTATATAAAGTTCAATATTATTTTCTGCAATATATTTCTTCATGCTTGCTGGTAACTTTTCATCTAATTCCTCAGGTGACCAAATGCAGTTTAATAGGAATTTTCCACCTTTTTTCAATCCCTTTAATAAATCATATTGATTTACATAAGCTTGAGTTGAGCAGGAAATGAAATCTGCTTCATCAATTAAATAAGTAGATTTTATTGGTTGTTTTCCAAATCTTAAGTGAGATATTGTAACTCCACCTGATTTTTTACTATCGTATGAGAAATATCCTTGAGCATATAAGTCTGTATTATCACCGATAACTTTAATTGAGTTTTTATTTGCTCCTACTGTTCCGTCTGAGCCTAATCCCCAGAACTTACATCTAATGGTTCCTTTTGGAGCTGTTTTTATCTCTTCTTTTATTTCTAATGATTGATTTGTAACATCATCTATTATTCCTAGACTAAATCCATCAACTGGTTTTGCAGCCTTAAGATTGTCAAATACAGCTTTAATTTGTGAAGGTGTAGTATCTTTTGAACCTAAACCGTATCTTCCACCAACTATTACTGGTGCATTTTCCATGTTGTAGAATAATGTTCTAACATCTTGATATAATGGTTCTCCTAATGCTCCTGGTTCTTTTGTTCTATCTAATACAGCAATTCTTTTAACTGTCTTTGGTAGTACGTTAAAGAAATATTTTGCTGAGAAAGGTCTATATAGATGAACTTTTATTAAACCATATTTTTCTCCGCCAGCATTTAAGTAGTCTATTGTTTCTTCAATAGTTTCACATACTGAACCCATAGCAACTATTATGTTTTCTGCATCTTCTGCACCATAGTAGTTAAATGGATAGTATTCTCTGCCTGTAATCTTAGTTATTTCTTTCATGTAGTCAGCTACAACATCAGGTACTGCATCATAGAATTTATTTGCAGCTTCCTTAGCTTGGAAGAAAATATCTGGATTTTGTGCAGTTCCTTTTGTATATGGATGTTCAGGGTTTAATGCTCTATTTCTAAATTCATTAATTGCATCATAATCTACTAATTTTGCTAAATCTTCATAATCTATAACTTCAATCTTTTGGATTTCATGAGACGTTCTAAATCCATCAAAGAAATGTAGGAATGGTACTCTTGATTTAATAGCAGCTAAATGTGCAACTCCTGCTATATCCATTACTTCTTGAACGCTTCCAGATGCAAGTAGTGCAAATCCTGTTTGTCTAGTTGCCATTACATCTGAATGGTCTCCAAATATTGAAAGAGCATGGCCTGCTAAAGCACGTGCGGTTACATGGAATACTCCAGGTAAAAGCTCACCAGCTATTTTATACATATTAGGAATCATTAATAATAAACCTTGTGAAGCTGTAAAAGTAGTTGTTAAAGCACCAGCTGAAAGTGAGCCGTGCACAGTTCCAGCAGCACCTGCTTCTGATTGCATTTCAGCAACATGTACTGTTTGCCCGAATATATTTTTTCTACCATGAGCAGCCCATTCATCAACAAGTTCTGCCATAGTTGATGATGGTGTTATAGGATAAATACCTGCAACTTCTGTGAAAGCGTACGCCACATGTGATGCAGCAGTATTTCCATCCATTGATTTCATGATTTTTGCCATTTTGTTACCCCCTTATTAAAAATACTGTATACAATACACTCCTAATACTAAGTATATTAAATAATAAAGTTAAAGTCAACAAATCTGAACTACTTAAATATTACAAAAATGTTTTAATTAAAAGTAACTTTAAATTATTGGAGATAGAGTGCTAAATCTAGTTTTTCCTTTCAATTTTAAAAATTCTTTTAATCTCTCTGTGGAAAAATTAATAATCAAATGCTCTGGCATCCTAATGGATGTCAATACTTCCATTGCTTTATCAAATCTTCCAACATCAAAAGCAATATGAGAATCACTGCCTACAGTAATCATTACTTCATGCTCTTTGCATAGCTTCGCTATTTCAATACAATTTTTTAAGCTTCCTCCTCTACTTGAAACAAAGGAGCTGTTATTTATTTCTATAAGAGTAGCAGTTTCTTTAGCTTTTTTTACTATTTTTTCATAGTCTATAGGAAATACAGGGTTCCCAGGGTGGGCAATAATGTCTACATTCTCATTTTCCATTGCTTTTATTAATGCATTAGTGTTATTATCCACTCCTCCTGATTCTATGCAGGCTTCATGTAGTGATGCAATTACAATATCTAGTTTTTTCAAATGCTCATTAGATATATCTAAGGTACCATCAAAATCCATTATATTGGCCTCTACTCCTCTTAATATTTGAACACCATATATTGTTTCTGGAATAACCTTTTGATTTAGAATATGAAAAATATTTGATGCTCCCTGCATTGCAGGCCCATGGTCTGTTATTGCAACCATTTCTAAGCCTTTGTTATTAGCTTCTCTAGCTATTTCTATTACCGTACTATATGCATGCCCACTTGCCATTGTATGACAATGTGTATCAATGACGAATTTCATTAATTCAACTCCCTTCTTAATATCAACTTCATTTGTTTCCGTTTTGTTTTTTCTTCTCATATTCTTGCTTAAATCTTTTATCTAGTTCTGAAGCTGCATTATATCCAAATTGTTTTTGTCTAGTATTTCTTGTAGCCACTTCTAGTATCATGGCAATATTTCTTCCTGGCCTTACAGGTATCGTTAGCTTTACTACCTTTTTGCCTAGAATATCTACATATTCATCATCTAACCCTAATCTGTCATACTCTTTCTCCGAATCCCATTCCTCTAATTCCACAACCAAATCTATTGCTTCCCATTTTTTCACTGCACCAATTCCATATAATCTTTCTATATCTAATATTCCTAATCCTCTTATCTCAAGAAAATGCCTTATAAGCTCTGGTGCCTCTCCTATAAGCAAATCTTCTCCTACCTTCTTTATTTGAACAGCATCATCTGCAATAAGCCTATGTCCTCTTTTTATTAATTCAAGTGCAGTTTCACTTTTTCCTACACCACTTGCTCCTGTTATTAATATTCCCATTCCATAAACTTCAACTAGTACGCCATGCATAGTTATCTGAGGAGCTAATGCATCATCTAAGTAGTTAATTAGCCTATTAACAAATTTTGTAGTCGTCATATCTGTCCTCAATATAGTTCTGCCATATTTCTCTGCTGCTGCAATAATCTCATCAAATATTTCTAAATTTCTTGTAACTATCACTGCTGGTATTGGATACTGAAATATTGTGTCTAATCTGCTTGCTCTATCATTTTTTTCGAGACTAGCTAAAAAGTGCCATTCTACGTTCCCAATTATCTGAAGCCTTTTATAGCCAAAGTATTTAAAAAATCCAACAAGTTGAAGGCCCATTCTATTTAATTCTGCCTTAGTTATTTCAGCTGTTTGGTTATTAGGCTTATGAATAACCTCTAATTCTAAATCTTGTATTAATTTATCGATTGATACTGACCTCATAACTGCCTCCTTAGTTATCTATACTTATTATCTTTTATAAAAAAATCATATACTTGTTGAGCTGCTAGTCTGTTCATGCCTTCAACTTCTGCTAATTCTTCAACTGTTGCTTTTTTAATATTATCCACAGAACCAAAAGCTTTTAAAAGGGCTTTTTTTCTTTTATCACCAATTCCATTTATATCATCAAGTACTGATTTTATCATTTTCTTGTCCCTTAAACTTCTATGATATGTTATTGCAAATCTATGAGCTTCATCTTGAATTCTAGTTATTAGCTTGAAGCTATCACTATTTGAAGATAATTCTATTTCTTTGTCTTCATAGGTCAAAGCCCTAGTTCTATGAAAGTCATCTTTCACAAGACCACAAACAGGTATATTGATACCTAGCTCTCTTAGCACTCTCTTAGCCACATTAACCTGTCCTTTTCCGCCATCCATCATAATAAGATTTGGAAAAACCGAAAAACTTTCTACAGTTGCTATGTTTTGCTTAATCATATCTCTTTCTTTAATACCTCGATTAAATCTTCTATATATAATTTCCTCCATACTGCCATAATCATCTGGCCCAATAACTGTCTTTATTTTAAATCTTCTATAGTCACTAGGCTTAGACTGTCCATTTTCGAAAACTACCATAGAACCAACTGATTCCACACCTTGTATATTCGAAATATCAAAGGCTTCTATTCGTCTTGGTACATCATCAAGCTGCAAAGCATCCTCTAATTCTTTCAGAGCTTTTTCATTGCCCTCCATTTTTCTTTTTATCTTATCACCATATTTATCAAGCATATCTAAAGAATTTTTTCTTACCATTTCAACAAGAAGATTCTTTTCTCCTCGTTTTGGAACTCTTATATTTACCTTTGAACCTCTCTTCTCACTTAGCCAGCTAGTTACCGCTTCCATATCTTCAAATTGTTCTTCTACTAATATCTCCTTTGGTACATATGAGGTTCCTATATAAAACTGCTTTATAAAAGTGCTAAGGACTTCTTCCCTTTGAAGATAGTCTGTATCTGTAAGTATAAAATGCTCTCTGCCTGTAACCTTTCCTCCTCTTACGAAGAATATTTGAACACAAGCCTCATCTATTCCAGTAGCCATGCCTATAATATCCTGATCTATCATAGTAGTTGATACTATTTTCTGTTTTTCTAACATTAAATTCAACGAGTTTATCTTGTCTCTATATTTTGCAGCGTTTTCAAAGTCGAACTTTTCTGCAGCACAGTTCATCTTATATTCCATTTCATCAAGAATGCTTTTGTCAGCTCCGTCAAGCAGCTTTATAATTTTATCAAATAT
>CAZUFW010000077.1:0-8690 GCA_964619895.1 uncultured Clostridia bacterium
CGTGAAGGTGGAAGAACAGTAGGAGCTGGAGTCGTAGCTCAAATTATAGAATAATTTAGAGACTAGGTCTTATAGACCTAGTCTTTTTAAGGAAATAAGCAAAGAATACTAAGGTATTGATTATAATATTGTGGAAATACTAATGTCTGAATATATGTGCAAGTTGCCTATAATTGTATTTTTTTATTGACAGACTATTTAATTTATGATAGTTTATATAAAGTAATGTAGCTATTATTGGGTAACTATGCCCGGATATATATTTTACTGATATAGACTTAATTGGTTGAAGTGTGGGAGGTGTGTTTGATGAGAGTAAAAGTTGTAATGGCATGTGCAGAATGTAGACAAAGAAACTACAATACAATGAAGAATAAAAAGAATAATACAGAAAGAATCGAGTTAAAAAAATACTGCAAATTCTGTCATACTCATACAGTTCATAAAGAAACTAAATAGTTTTTTAAAAAAACTACTTAATAAGGATGTGAAGTAAATGGCGGCTCAAACGGGTGCAGAAAAGGGAACCAAAAAAATGAACAACTATTTTAGAGGAGTAAGAGCTGAATTAAAGAAAGTTAGTTGGCCTAGTAGAAAAGAGCTAATTAACTATACTATAGTAGTATTAGTTATTTGTACAATTATTTCTTTGGCAGTATGGCTAATTGACTCAGGCTTACATCAAATATTGAAATTAATTATTAGATAAAGAATGAAGGAGGGAAGGACCTGATAATTAGGTCCCCGTAAGCTATGACGGATAAGTCAGATAAAGGAAGATGGTACGTAGCCCATACCTACTCGGGTCACGAAAATAAAGTTAAGGCCAACATTGAGAAGCTAGTAGAAAATAGAGGAATGCAAGACGTTATTTTTGAAGTAAGAGTTCCAGTTGAAGAATATATTGAGACTAAGAATGGCAAGAAAAAGGTCAAAGAGAGAAAAATGTTCCCAGGATATGTAATGGTTAAAATGATAATGACAGATGAATCTTGGTATTTAGTAAGAAATACAAGAGGAGTTACTGGTTTTGTAGGACCAGGATCTAAGCCTGTACCACTTACTAATGAAGAAGTAAAACTACTCGGTGTACAAGAAGCATTGCCTGAAGTTGACATAAATGTTGGAGATGTTATTAAGATAACGTCAGGATACTTTGAAAATTTCATTGGAACAGTTGAAAATATCAATGCAGAAAAAAGAAAACTCAAAGTGTTTGTGTCTATGTTTGGAAGAGAAACACTTGTAGAATTGGACTTCGACCAGATAGAAAAACTGTAGTGTTGGTAACAACAAAGCATACGCTTTATAATTATATATAGATTACAAGACACAAATGGATTAGCTCTTAGGCTTTTCCAACATAGTAAGGAGGTGTAAAAATGGCAAAAAAGGTTATAGCTATGGTTAAATTACAAATTCCAGCTGGTAAAGCAACTCCAGCGCCACCAGTAGGTACAGCTTTAGGTCCTCACGGAGTAAATATCATGCAGTTTACAAAAGAATTCAATGCTAAAACTGCTGATCAAGCTGGTATGATAATTCCAGTTGTTTTAACAGTTTACCAAGATAGATCTTTCTCATTCATAACAAAAACTCCTCCGGTAGCAGTATTGCTAAAGAAGGCAGTAGGAATAGAATCAGGCTCCGGAGTACCAAACAAAACAAAAGTTGCAAAAATATCAAAAGCTAAAGTAAGAGAGATTGCAGAGGTTAAAATGCCAGACTTAAATGCAGGTAGTATAGAAGCTGCTATGAGCATGGTAGCAGGAACTGCAAGAAGTATGGGAATTGTTGTAGAAGAATAATTTAAAAGTGGGAGGTAACAACCGCTAATACCACAAGGAGGTTTATATAATGGCTAAACAAGGTAAGAATTATTTAGAAAGTGCAAAATTAATAGATAGAGAAAACCTTTATGATGTAGCTGAAGCTATTGAATTAGTTCAAAAAACAGCAAAAGCTAAATTTGATGAGACAGTAGAATTGCATATAAAGCTTGGAGTAGACTCAAGACATGCTGATCAGCAAGTTAGAGGCGCTGTAGTTTTACCACATGGTACAGGTAAAACTAAAAGAGTTTTAGTTTTCGCAAAAGGTGACAAAGCCAAAGAAGCAGAAAATGCAGGCGCTGACTTTGTAGGAGCAGAAGAACTTGTAACTAAAATTCAAAGCGAAAACTGGTTTGACTATGATGTTATTGTTGCAACACCAGATATGATGGGTGTAGTAGGAAGATTAGGTAGAGTATTAGGACCAAAAGGATTAATGCCAAACCCAAAATCTGGAACAGTTACTTTTGATGTTGAAAAAGCAATTCAAGATATTAAAGCTGGTAAGGTTGAATACAGAGTTGACAAAACAAACATTATTCACGTTCCAATAGGAAAAGCATCATTTGGAACAGAAAAACTAAGAGAAAACTTCAATACTTTGATGGAAGCAGTCATTAAAGCTAAACCAGCAGCAGCAAAAGGAAGATATTTAAGAAGTGTAAGTATTTCTAGTACAATGGGTCCTGGAATTAAAATAAATTCATCAAAAATAATGGAATAAAACTGTTGACATTATTTTGATATACTGATAATATACTAATGTTACAATTTTAATAATTGTTCCGTAGATAGTAGGTACCTGTAAGGTTTAATGTTAGCCTACCGAGGACAGACTTGTGATTACTTAAGAAATCAAGGGTCTCTCTGTGTGTCTACGGAGAGACCTTATTATATTTTGGGACCGAATTTGAAAGATAAGTTAAGCAATAAGGAGGTGGAATCAGAATGAGCTCAGTATTAGATCAAAAGAAACAAGTAGTAGAAGAAATAAGATCTAAGATTAAAGATGCAAAATCAATTGTACTTGTTGATTATAGAGGTCTTACTGTTGAAGAAGTTACAGAATTAAGAAAGAAATGTACTCAAGCAGGAGTAGATTACAAAGTCTACAAAAACACAATGATGAGATTTGCATTCAAAGAAGAAGGTTATGAGGGTTTCAATGAATTCTTAGCTGGACCAAATGCTATAGCAATATCTCATAATGATGTTGTAGCTCCTGCTAAAATTACAAGCGAATTTGCTAAAGATCATAAGAACTTAGAATTCAAAGCTGGTATTGTTGAAGGTGAAATCGTAGACGTAGATAAGATTAAAGCTATAGGTGAATTACCATCTAAAGAAGTTTTACTTACTCAATTAGTTATTGCATTGAACTCACCTATTTCCAAGTTTGCTAGAACAATACAAGCAATAGTTGATAAAGAGCCACAAGAAGCTTAATAATAAATCGAAAAATGGAGGTATATTATAATGAGTGAAAAAATCACAAAATTAATAGAAGATGTAAAAGCATTATCTGTTTTAGAATTATCAGAATTAGTTAAAGCATTAGAAGAAGAATTTGGAGTAAGTGCAGCAGCTCCTGTAATGGTAGCAGGCGGAGCAGCTCCAGCAGCTGGTGCAGCAGTTGAAGAAAAAACTGAATTTGATGTAATTTTAGCAAGTGCTGGCGGAGAAAAAATCAAAGTTATTAAAGTTGTTAGAGAATTAACTGGTTTAGGCTTAAAAGAAGCTAAAGACTTAGTTGATGGTGCTCCAAAGACATTAAAAGAAGGAGCTTCAAAAGACGAAGCTGAGCAAATAAAAGCTAAACTTGCAGAAGTTGGAGCAACTGTAGAAATAAAATAACGATTATATAATATGATAAAAAAAGGTTTCATTAATAAATGAGACCTTTTTTTATGGTATAATAATATGTCAAACTTATAATAACATTTTATTATTATACTTTAATGCAGTCTAAGAAAGTAAATAAATTTCTATTATTTATTCTTAAAAAAATAATCGTCTCTAAATTTCATCTTATTTTTTTGTTATAAAAACATAATAAAAGCAGATAATTTCCATGCTTGACAACTTTATTTTTGTATGATAATATTATAAAATGCATAATAGGCGATTTTTGGCATGAACTTTGAATATTTGATAAAGTTTGTGGCAATATTATAATAGGTGTATTTAAATTCAAAAAATTACCAAGGAGTAGTACCCAATGAACCGAGCGTAGCGAAGGTGAATTGCAGGTACTACCCTTGTCATGGTTGGCGAGGTTTATAACGACTGAAAGGAGTTATAAACTCGCAACCTACGGCTCGAGTTTTGGTAATTTGTTTTTAACTACTTAAGTTTTATTAAGGGGTGGTAATAATGGTGCATCCTGTTTCGTATGGAAAACGGGTTCGTATGAGCTATTCTAGGATTAGCGAAGTCTTAGAGCTCCCAGATTTAATTGAGGTACAGAAAAAGTCCTATGATTGGTTTATCAATGAAGGACTAAAAGAGGTTTTTGAAGATATTTCTCCAATCCAAGACTACACAGGAAACTTAATTTTAGAATTTGTTGATTATAGTATTGGTGATGAAGCAAAATATGAAGAAGAAGAGTCTAAGGAAAGAGACGTAAATTTTGCAGCACCATTAAAAGTTAAAGTTAGACTTATCAATAAGGAAACAGGAGAAGTTAAGGAACAAGAAGTATTTATGGGAGATTTTCCTTTAATGACCGATAAAGGAACATTCATAATCAATGGAGCAGAAAGAGTAATAGTAAGTCAATTGGTCAGATCTCCAGGAGTTTATTTTGCAGAAGATATAGATAAGACTGGTAAGAGATTGTATTCTTCCACTGTAATACCTAATAGAGGTGCTTGGTTAGAATACGAAAGTGACTCAAATGATATAGTGTATGTTAGAGTGGATAGAACTAGAAAACTCCCCCTTACTATTTTACTTAGAGCATTAGGCTATGGCTCTAATGCTGAAATTTTAGAACTTTTAGGAGAAACAGAGCAGGTTCTAAAAACACTCGAAAAAGATAGCACTAAGAACCAAGATGAGGGTTTACTTGAAATATACAAAAGACTTAGACCAGGTGAACCACCTACAGTTGACAGTGCTAAATCACTTATTAATACATTGTTTTTTGATCCTAAGAGATATGACTTAGCAAAAGTTGGTAGATATAAATTTAATAAAAAGTTATCACTTTATAATAGAATTGCAAATAGAAGAGCAGCTAACACAATAATAGATGATAATACAGGAGAAATCTTAATTGAAAAAGGCGAAAAGATATCTAGAAAGAAAGCCATTGAAATAGAGAATGCAGGTATAAATGTTGTAGATGTACTAACTGATGATAACAAGACTGTGAGAGTTTTAGGAAATCATTTTGTAGACATTAAAGCGTTTGATCTGCCTTTTTCTGTTGAAGACCTTGGCCTAAAGGAAAAAGCCTACTATCCTGTAATGAAGGAATTAATAGATAAATTTGGAAAAACTGACGAGCTAAAAGAGGCTATAAAAGAAAGAGTTAGAGAGTTATCACCAAAACACATAATAAATTCAGACATAGTTGCATCAGTTAATTACGAATTTAACTTATTTTTTGGAATTGGAAATACTGACGATATAGATCACCTTGGAAACAGGAGACTTCGTTCTGTAGGAGAGCTATTACAAAACCAATTTAGAATAGGCTTATCAAGGATGGAAAGGGTAGTCAGAGAAAGAATGACTATTCAAGACATAGATGTAGTTACACCTCAAGCTTTGATTAATATAAGGCCTGTTGCAGCAGCCATAAAAGAATTCTTTGGCAGCAGCCAGTTATCACAGTTCATGGATCAAACAAACCCATTGGCGGAACTTACACATAAACGTAGAATGTCAGCATTAGGGCCAGGAGGACTTAGTAGAGATAGAGCTGGCTTTGAAGTAAGAGACGTTCACCACTCTCATTATGGAAGAATGTGTCCTATAGAAACTCCTGAAGGACCAAACATCGGACTAATCACGTCACTTACTACTTATGCTAGAATAAATGATTACGGTTTTATAGAGGCCCCATATAGAAGAGTTGACAAAGAAGCTGGAGTAGTCACAAATGAGATAGATTACTTAACAGCTGATGTTGAAGACGAATTTATTATTGCTCAGTCAAACGAGCCATTAGATGCTGAAGGTAGATTTATAAATAAAAGAGCATTAGCTAGAGCAAAATATGGAAGTATAGAAGTAGTACCGGTAGATGAAGTTGATTACATGGATGTATCACCTAAACAAATTGTTTCTGTAGGTACTGCTATGATACCATTCTTGGAGAATGATGATGCTAACAGAGCCCTAATGGGTGCTAACATGCAGCGTCAGGCTGTTCCTCTATTAAAAACAGAGGCTCCAATTATAGGTACAGGTATGGAATATAGAGCAGCAAAAGACTCGGGAGTAGTAATAGTTGCGAAGAATTCTGGAGTTGTTATTAGGGTAACGTCAGATGAAATATTAGTCAGAAGAGACGAAGATGGACAAATAGATAAATATAAATTATTGAAATTTAAACGTTCGAATCAAGGAACCTGCATAAACCAAAGACCTATTGTTAAAAAGCAAGAAAGAGTTGAAAAGGGTCAAGTTATTGCTGATGGACCTTCAACAGATCAGGGAGAAATAGCTCTTGGTAAAAACCTACTAATTGCATTTATGACGTGGGAAGGCTATAACTACGAAGATGCTATTCTGTTAAATGAAAAAGTTGTAAGAGAAGATATACTAACTTCAGTTCATATAGAAGAATATGAATCGGAAGCTAGAGATACAAAACTTGGGCCAGAAGAAATAACAAGAGATATACCTAATGTTGGAGAGGATTCATTAAAAGACCTTGACGAAAGAGGAATTATTAGAATAGGGGCAGAAGTTGAAGCAAATGACATATTAGTTGGAAAGGTTACTCCAAAGGGAGAAACAGAACTAACTGCTGAAGAAAGACTACTAAGAGCAATATTTGGTGAGAAAGCTAGGGAGGTCAGAGATACTTCACTTAGGGTACCTCATGGTGAGACAGGAATAATTGTAGATGTGAAAGTATTTACAAGAGAAAATGGAGATGAGCTACCTCCAGGAGTTAACCAACTTGTTAGAGTATATATTGCTACAAAGCGTAAGATCAATGTTGGAGATAAGATGTGTGGTAGACACGGTAACAAGGGTGTTGTTTCTAGAATCCTTCCTGAAGAGGATATGCCTTTCTTACCAGATGGAACGCCATTAGAAGTTGTTCTTAACCCACTAGGGGTTCCTTCTCGTATGAATATTGGTCAGGTATTAGAAGTACATCTAGGTCTAGCTGCGAAAAAAGCAGGCTGGCATGTTGCTACTCCAGTATTTGACGGTGCCAATGAAAACGACATATGGGAAGCTTTAAAAGATGTGGACTATCCAGAAAGCGGAAAAATAAATCTAAGGGATGGTAGATCAGGAAAAGCATTTGACAATCCTGTTACTGTAGGATATATGTATATGCTTAAGCTTCACCACTTAGTTGATGACAAAATACACGCTAGATCTACAGGCCCATATTCATTAGTTACTCAACAGCCATTGGGAGGTAAAGCTCAGTTTGGTGGTCAGAGATTTGGTGAAATGGAGGTATGGGCATTAGAGGCTTATGGCGCTTCTCATACTTTACAAGAGATATTGACAGTGAAATCAGATGACGTTGTAGGACGTGTTAAGACATATGAGGCAATAGTAAAAGGAGAGAATATACCCGAGCCAGGAATTCCAGAATCGTTCAAGGTTCTTATTAAGGAATTACAAAGCTTAGCCTTAGATGTTAAGGTATTAACCAATGATACAGAGGTAGAAATAAAAGAATCAGTAGAAGATGAAATAGGCGAACTTAATATTGGCTTTGACGTAGAAGATAAAGATAGTGAATTTGAAAGTGAATATTACAATGATTATGATGAAAGCAATGTAGAAGGATCTGAAGAAGATTTTGAAAATGAAGAATCTGATGATGACAAGTTTATTTTTGAAGATGACGATAGCTTGTTTGATGAAGATTTTGATGACTAGTTTATAGCCTCAAATTAATTTATGAAGGGAGAGAAAGCCCCTTGTTCGAGCTTGATAATTTTGATTCAATCAGGATTGGTTTAGCATCACCTGAAAAGATAAGACAATGGTCAAAGGGAGAAGTAAAAAAACCTGAAACTATTAATTACAGGACCTTAAAACCTGAAAAAGAAGGTCTATTCTGTGAAAAAATATTTGGGCCTACAAAGGACTGGGAATGTCATTGTGGAAAGTACAAAAGAGTAAGATATAAAGGCGTAGTGTGTGACAGATGTGGAGTAGAGGTCACAAAAGCTAAAGTAAGAAGAGAGAGAATGGGGCACATAGAGCTTGCTGCTCCTGTTTCTCATATTTGGTATTTTAAAGGGATACCAAGTAGAATGGGGCTAATATTAGATATGTCCCCTAGAGCCTTAGAAAAAATTCTTTATTTTGCTTCATATGTAGTTATAGATCCTGGTGATACGTCTCTTTCAGAAAAGCAACTATTAAACGAGAAAGAGTATAGGGATGCCGTAGATAAATTCGGTAGAAGATTTAAAGCTTCTATGGGAGCAGAAGCAATAAAAGAACTTTTGTCCAAAATTGATTTAGAAGGAGAAGCAAAAGATTTAAGAATCCAACTAAAAGAAAGTTCAGGACAAAAGAAAATAAGGATAATAAGAAGACTAGAAGTTGTTGAAGCTTTTAGGCAATCAGGTAATAAACCTGAATGGATGATACTAGATGTAATACCTGTTATCCCACCAGATTTAAGACCTATGGTACAGC
>CAZUFW010000078.1:0-8661 GCA_964619895.1 uncultured Clostridia bacterium
GGATACAAAGATGGCTTTTCGTTTTTCAAAGTGGCTTCTTGCTTTACTATTAACCAGTAGAGTATACAGAAACTAAATTTGATGAAACTATTCTCTACTCAGGTGAAGGAAAAGGCACTACTCGTAAAGAATTAGAGGATTTATTTGAGAGATTAAGCGCTAAAGATAGAAAACTGGAAGACGTAATAAAAGAAAATGAAGAACTAAGAAAGAAACTTTCTAGCATAAGACATGAAAATACTAGATCACGTTATTTTAAAGTAGATGAAATAAGTGAATATGAAACTAGAAAGGTGTATATAGATTTAGAAATCCAATCAGCAGGATGGACAATAGGAAGTGATTGTAGAGAAGAAGTTCTAGTACAAGGCATGCCTAACAATACAGGAGAAGGCTTTATTGATTATGTACTCTATGGCAATGACGGTAAACCATTAGCACTTATAGAAGCTAAGCGAACTAGCTTTGACCCTAGAAAAGGAAAGCAACAAGCTAAACTATATGCTGATTGCCTAGAAGCCGAGTATGGGCGAAGACCTATAATATTCTATACCAATGGATTTGACTATCGTATATGGGACGATACAGCTTATCCAGAGAGAAAAATATTAGGTATCCTTACTAAAGAAGAATTAGAATGGAGTATATATAAGCGAAATAATAAAGAAGATTTATATGGTATTTATATAGATAATGACATAACTAATAGGGAATATCAAAAAAGGGCTATTACAGCAGTTTGTGATTCCTTCCAAAAGGGAAATAGAAAAGCTCTTTTAGTTATGGCGACAGGTAGTGGAAAGACTAGAACTGCTATATCTATTATAGATGTACTTAAAAGACATGGATGGATTAAGAATATTTTATTCTTAGCAGATAGAACAGCCTTGGTAAAACAGGCTAAAAAGAATTTTAAAAATCTGTTACCAGACCTATCCCTATGCAACTTACTTGATAACAAAGATGACCCAGAAAGCAGAATGATATTTTCAACATATCCTACAATGATGAATGCCATAGATGATACAAAAAGAGCTGATGGCAGTAAGCTATTTACACCAGGTCACTTTGACTTAATTGTTATTGATGAATCTCATAGAAGTATATATAAGAAGTATCAAGCAATTTTTGATTATTTTGATGCTTTGCTATTAGGATTAACTGCTACTCCAAAGAATGATGTAGACAAGAATACTTATTCTGTTTTTGATCTTGAAAACAATGTACCTACCTTTGCATATGAACTAGAGGAAGCAGTAGCAGAAAAGTATTTAGTTCCTTACAATACGGTGGAAGTTAAGCAGAAGTTTCTTGTGGAGGGTGTCCATTACGATGACTTAAGTGAAGAGGATAAAGAGAGGTTTGAAGAGACTTTTGACGAAGATGACCCTAAAGATTTTAGCAGTGATGCACTTAATCAGTTTTTATTTAATAATAGTACAGTAGATTATGTATTTGATATGCTTTTTGATAAAGGTATTAAGGTAGAAGGTGGAGACAAATTAGGTAAGACAATTGTATTTGCTAAGAATAAAAAACACGCAGATTTTATAGTTGAAAGATTTAATATTAAACACCCTGAGTACAAGGATACATTTATAAAAGCCATTTATCATGGAATAGATTATGTGGAATCCTCAATGGACGATTTTTCAACAATAGATAAGTTGCCTCAAATAGCTGTATCTGTAGATATGCTTGATACAGGAATCGATATACCTGAAATAGTAAATCTGGTATTCTTTAAAAAAGTTAGATCGAAGGCAAAGTTCTGGCAAATGATTGGACGTGGCACTAGATTATGCGAAGATTTATTTGGACCTGGTCTTCATAAGGAAGACTTTAGAATATTTGATTATTGTTCTAATTTTGAATATTTTAGAGAAAATCCAAAGGGGAAAGAAGTTAAAAACACAAAATCACTAACAGAAAATCTTTTCGAAGTAAAGATAGACATCATAAGAGAGCTACAAGACTTTTTTAACCAAACAGAAAAATATGAAAGTCTTAGAGATAAATTGGTTATAGAAACATTAGCGATGATTAAAGAGCTAGATGAGACTAGATTTAATATAAAGCAAAAACTTAAATATGTACACAAGTATAAGAATGCTGAAAGCTGGAAAGCTCTAACGGATTTAGATGTAAGAGAACTAAGAGAGCATATTTCTCTTTTAATATCTCCAATTGAAGATGATGAACTAGCAAAGAGATTCGACTATTTAATGTACACCATTGAGCTAGCTCATTTACTTGGAAGAGTTGCTTCAAAACCAAAAACTAGGGTTATAGATACTGCAAATAATTTATCAAGACTTGGAACAATCGAACAGATAAAGAGACAAAGAAAAATCATTGAAGAAGTTCAAACAGATGATTTCTGGGATACAGCCAATATATTAGATCATGAAAGGGTAAGAGAAGCCTTAAGGGACTTAATTAAGTTTCTTGAAAAAGAAAACACAAAATCATTTTATACAGATTTTACTGATGAAATCGTATCAGTTGAAGAAAAAGAGGGAGAATTCAAAACAAATGATTTAAAGAGCTATAGAATAAAGGTCAATGAGTATTTGAGAGACCACAAAGATGAACTTGTAATTTATAAGCTTAGACATAATGAAATGCTTACTAAAAAAGACCTAGAAAGCTTAGAAGATATTCTTTGGAATAAGCTCGGTACAAAAGAGGATTATGAAAAAGAATATGGAGATGAAAAGCTTACAGTATTAGTTAGAAAATTAGTAGGCCTAGATATTAGTGCAGCTAACAAGGTATTTTCAGAATTTCTAAGTAATGAATCATTGAACATAAACCAAATGGAATTTATTAAATCTATTGTGAATTATATAGTTAGTAATGGTATTATGGATATGGAAATGTTTGAAAGGTATCCATTTAACAAGCATGGAAGTATTGTTCATCTATTTGCAGATAAAAAAGATATTGTCCAAAAATTAATTGCTAGGGTTAAAAAAGTAAATAGTAATGCAATTGATGTAAAGGAAGCGTAGGAAATGTTGCTCACGTATTTTTGCAAAAAATTGAATGTAGGGAACGATGCCTCATCGTTTCTCTGTTATTTTGGAAGGTGTTTTCATGAACAAATTACCACAAAGAAAAAGTGTTAGGTTGAAAGATTATGATTATTCACAGTCAGGTTATTATTTTGTAACTATATGTACTCAGAATAGGAGAAATATATTGTGTGAAATCACCATATGGAACGACATCTTCATAGATCCGACTGCTATTGGAGAAAAAGTAATAACTTGTTGGAACAATATTTCTAAATTAAATGAAAATATAGAGACAGATACATTTTGCATTATGCCTAATCACATTCATGGAATAATTGTTATTAATAATAAAAAACATAATATAAAGATTGATAAAAAATACGGCTTTGAAACAGCAGAACGGTGTGGGCACCGTTCCCTACAAGGGGTTATTAGGGATTTTAAATCTGTGACGACAAGATACTATAATAAGATGGTAGATGAATCATTTAAAAATACATTATGGCAAAAATCATATTATGAACATATAATTCGTAATGAAGAAGAATTACAAAACATTAGGGAGTATATTTTGAATAATCCTGCGAAATGGCAAGAAGACAAATATTTTATACCTTAGAGAATTATATCTGATTATGTTTTCAGATATGAAATGCAGGGAACGATGCCCTCGAAGTTTTGAAAGATATCAAAGGTTCTCTATGATTAAGAATTATACAAGGTTAAGATAGGCCTTTTACACGTCTATTTTAACCTTGTTTTTTGCTTTATAAAACTAGATTATAAAAAACAACATAATTTTTCCAATCATAAACAAAGGACAAAAAACATATTTATTAACATAAGTATATGTAAAGGGGGAGATAAAATGACCGAAAAGAAGGCCACAGCAAAAAGTAATAATCTAATACTTGAAGATAGAGAAAAACTGGGCATTTCTGGTGTTGAGTACGTTGAGAGTTTTAATGACAATACAATTATTCTTGCAACATCTAAAGGAGGATTAAGCATAAAGGGAGCTTCGTTGAATATAAGTAAGCTAAATCTAGATGATGGAAATGTGACTATTCAAGGAGTTATAAACAGCATTGTATATAATAACAAAGAAATTTCAAGTGGAAAGGGAAACGGGTTATTAGGCAAGATGTTTAAGTAAAAACTAGAATTAGCATGAGGTGGTCTGATGGATAGCTACGTTCAAAGTCAAGCCTATATATTCTTTGCAACCCTATATGGTGGTATAGTAATGGGGTTTGTATATGATATATATAGAATATTTAGATATTACCTAAAGCCCAAGAAAGTAGCTACTTTTATTGAGGATTTTATTTTTTGGATAATTATTTCCGTAATATTTCTAACAGTTATTCTTTACACTAACTGGGGAGAAATAAGGGGATACGTCTTCCTTGGATTCTTTAGCGGAGCTTTTTTATATTCAAGGTTTTTGAGTAAGATTATAATTACTACACTTGTATGGATTGTAAATGGAATAATTAAAATATTAAAGTATTTTTTTAGAATCCTTTTTTACCCTTTTAGACTAATTGGGTCAAAGTTTCGAGAGCCTTATAATAAAATGAGAACTAATGTAAATAGATTAATAATAAAAGTTAGAAGGTATCTTAAGCTTCCATTTATAATGCTTAAAGGCTTAAAGAAAAACATTAAGACCATATTTAAGAAAAAATAGATAGGGTGTAGGTTTATATTTCCATTCCACTTTTATTTAATACTTCGTTAAGTTCAAAGGATTTTTATAAGTTTTGTAGAAACATTATACTAACTAATGCTAAGATAAAAAGGGTGAATCTTATGAAAGAAAGAAAGTCAAGAAAGAAGCTTAGAATCAAGCATTTTATGGTTTTAGCTGCAATTGTTTATTTAGGGATAATATTTATTAATCAACAGAAAATAATTAAAGCCCTTGAAAATGAGAAAGCACAAAAGCAAGAAAAGATAGAACAGCTTAACGGCGAAATTAAGGATATAGAGGAAAAACTAAAATATACAGATTCCTTAGAATATATTGAAAAAATGGCTAGGGAAGAACTAAAAATGATAAAGCCTGATGAGATGATATATATAGACAAAAACAAAAATAAAGACGAGTCTAATGAGGGCATAGATAACTGATTTTAACTAATTGACATATTAATTGTTATAATATATACTAAAATAAGTTGATGCATTTAAAATATCTAAAGGAGGAGTTTTTAATTTATGCCCGTTTTAGTTGGTAATGTAGTTGAAGGCACAGTTACAGGTATTACAAACTTCGGTGCTTTTATTCAGCTACCAGAAGGAAAGACTGGACTAGTTCATATATCTGAAATATCACATGATTACGTTAATAATGTAAGTGACTACTTAAAAAAGGATCAGGCTGTTAAGGTTAAGATCTTATCAATTAGTGATGAGGGAAAAATAAGCTTATCAATTAGACAAGCTGAGCCAAAAAAATCTACAACTAGGCCAGCAGAAATAGACTGGAATAAGACTGATGATAAGCAAAAATTTATGTCTTTCGAAGATAAGATGGCAAAGTTTCTAAAAGATAGCAGCGAAAAGCAAGAGCAGCTTAAGAAAAAAGAAACCAAGAAAGGTTTCGGATCAAGAAGTAGAAAAGCATAGAATACAACCGGGGATTCCCCGGTTTTTTTGATTTTTTGTAGATACTCTTCTTTAAAATTAAATATCATAGTTTTTCTTTTGACAAAATTGTGTTTTGTTTTTAACAAGAATAAGCCTAGTTAAGCTAATATTGTACTTAAATATTAAACCACATAATAGTTATACTCTATATGCACAGGGATAGTACAAGAAAATACATTAGCTTACCTAGGTTGTTTTTTTGCGTACTAATATGAAAAGCAATTGTCGATATTTGAAGATGCTAGGTTTTAACAATAGTACAGCCGTTGATATAATTTTTTTTCAAATTAACATTATATTTTCCTTAAATAACCTTAACCTTGGAAAAACTTAAGAAATGATAAAAGGATATTTAATATTGTCAAAAACTTTTTAAACACTACAACCTCGATTGACAAATATTGCGAAACTCCTTTGTTACAATGGGCCTAAACTAAAGAGTCCATGGAGGGGTGTTGAATGACTAGTAGGATAGAAATGTTTCCTGCAAGGGAACAGAGTAGATGGAATAGTAGAATCATAGATCTTAAATACTTAAAAGGAATTATCAAAGGTATTAACATTAGTACCTTAGTAATCAGCGTGTTAGCCTATCTTATAGGTAGATCATCTATTATGGAGGGATTGACTCCCTTCGGCATAGCTTTTGTAGCAGCATACATGATAAAGTATGGTAGCTCTGCTACAGTTCCCTTGTTCGTGTCATTAGGAATTATAACAGTTCATGGCTTCGATAGCTATCAATATATTTCAGCTATATGGTTTATATTCTTTACATATAAAATATTAAAGCCTAAATTTAAAGAGAGTATAATAAAAACATCTTTATTTGCAGCTCTTTCTCTTATACTGCTTAAAAGCTTATATATAATTGTTAATGATTACTATGTATATGATTTAATGCTTGCTATGTTTGAGGGGATAATTGTATTTACTCTGACCTATATATTTACTCATAGCATTCCAACTATAGATACTACTTTCAATAGAGTATTTTCAAGTGAAGAAGTAATTTGTGGAGCAATAATGCTTGCTTTAGCTGTATCTGGATTAGACAAAATAGGTATATTTGGAATATCTATAAAAAACATAATAGGAATAGTTATTATAATGATAATTGCCTTTAACAAAGGACCGTCAATAGGCACAGCAGTGGGGATTACCATAGGTGTGATAACTTCTATGTCTCAGATAAATCTACCCTTTGTCATCTCCATATATGGATTTGCTGGGCTATTGTCCGGATTATTCAGAGAGGTAGGCAAGATAGGCAGCTGTCTAGGGTTTACTTTAGGAAGCATCATAATGTCCTTCTATATTGACGGCTCTACTCAGACAATACTTAAAAATAAAGAAATAGCAGTATCCATAGTCATATTTCTTATAGTTACTAAATTAGCAAAGGGACTAAGTAGCAAAATCATTATTGGAGTATCTGACAGAATACAAATAGAGGAAGCATACTCAAACAGGGTCAAAGACATGACTTATAAAAGACTTACTGAAATATCACAGGTTTTTAAAGAACTTGGAGAGACCTTTAGAAGAGTATCTGATAAGAATAAAATAGTAGAACAAAAAGATATATCTAAGCTTATTGATGCAGTAGCTGATGGAGTATGTAGCAAATGCTCTCTATGCAAGTTTTGCTGGGAAAGCGACTTTTATTCAACCTATCAATCAATGTTTGAGATTTTAGGCACTATTGAGGCTAAGGGAAACATCGCACCTGATATGATGCCAGATATCTTTAAAAAGAGATGCACGAAAACTATTGATATTGCACAGAGAATCAATTATTTATTTGACATTTATAGATTGGATTATAAATGGGAAAATAGGATATTAGAGAGCAGACAACTTGTATCACAGCAGCTTGAAGGAATGTCAAAGGTAATTAAAGACTTGGCTAACGAAATATATAATGATGTTAGATTTAAACAGGATGTAGAGAAGGAGATTTATGCAGGCTTAAAAAGGAATAAATTCAATGTAGATAAGGTCGTTGTTACAGAGAATGAGAGAGATGATTTTGAGATATATTTAGAGATAAAATCACATAATAATGAAGAAGTAATAAACAAAGCAACATCAATTGTATCTGAAATAGTAGGCATCCAGCTAACTAGTGATAAATATTGTGCAAGCACTAAATATGAAGATAAGAGAATCAAATTTAAGCTCATAAAAGCAAATCGTTTTGGAGCAATCACCAAAGTATCTAGGATAGACAAAGGATTTAATAATGTGTCAGGAGATAATTATACTTTTGGTGAAAGATGCAACAACTATTTTGCAGTTATTAGTGATGGTATGGGAGTCGGTCATAAAGCAAGTCAAGAAAGTGATATTGCTATTTCATTGCTTGAAAAGTTTTTGGAGGCCGGATTTGATAAAGAACTAGCCTTAAAGACTATTAACTCAGTGCTAGTATTGAAGTCTTCTGATGAGATGTTAGCTACTATAGATATGTCAATTGTTGACTTGTATAGGGGCAAGACTCAGTTTATAAAGGTGGGTTCAGCTCCAACATTCATAAAGAAAAAAGATAAAGTACAGATAATAAATTCTCATTCACTTCCTGTAGGAATACTGAGGGATGTTGATATTCAGGTATATGAGGAAGAATTAGAGGATGGGGATTTTATTGTTATGGTATCTGATGGTATTTTAGATTCAAATTATGATGAAGAAAACAAGGAGAAATGGTTAGCTAAAGTTATTCAAGATATAGAAAGTGTAAATCCTCAAACTATTGCAGATAAGATAATGGATTCTGCATTAGAAGCCTGTAGTGGCATAGCAAATGATGATATGACTGTGCTAGTAACAAAAATATGGAAAAGAAGATGAAGCATGTAGGAAAGCCTACATGCTTTTTTTATGACCTAACCCGATTTTCTGAATGCTCTTATCAGAAAATCGATGGTAGGTCAAATGCAATGAGAACCAAATTTGCACGACCGAATGGGAGTGACCAAATTTG
>CAZUFW010000079.1:0-7672 GCA_964619895.1 uncultured Clostridia bacterium
AATCAGAAAACAATGAGTTTTTTCGTGTAATTGCCACGGGTTTTACTGCAATTTCGGACAACAATCCAAAACATTGTATTATTGTCCGAAAACGCCATATGCCCATTTACCGTAGGTAGGAACAATTAGCTGTTTTCGGATACGTCTAAAGGCGCGTCGGCTAGTGCTGAGGTATATAGTATCGTTGAAACTGCAAAAGCAAATGGGCTGAAATATGTACTTACCTTGAATACCTGATTTTGTATATGCCTGATTCTGACTGGCCAAATCATCCGGAAAACCTAGATGCTCTGATGCCTTGGTCAGATGCTGTACAAGCTGAATGTAAAAAACGATAGTTTGGACTAGCATTATAGCTGGTCCTATTTATTTTTCAAGGCACCTTTTTGTTGAGCGCTTACTTTTAATCAGAAGTGCATCAGTTTCCTTGTTTACAGAAATAATTGTGCCTTCGACAAGAATTGTCAGCTCGGCACGGAAAGAATCTGCTGCGGAGGTGCCTGTAATTTTAGCAAAACTCTAAGAAGCTAGAGTTGACTCAGTTAGAGATTGGCATGCTGCTTCACGTATCTTTCGCTACAAATAATAAAAGTGATCGTTTTTGATATTGTTCTACTGGCACCAGTCTTTAATCATCATACCACTAGATCGGTATTCTTGTATGATTGCAGCCCACTGCTGAAGTTTATATTGATTTTCTATTAGTTGAGTATTCATGATAGACCTCCTTCAAAGTTTTATAAACTTGAGTAAACTGTAAGAACTTTAATCAACTTATTACAGTTTCCACACTTTGAAATAATTATTTCATATTTGAGCTAAAGGTTTAATCTACATTCTATTTACCGTTTACATTCAAATTAATACTATACTTACAACTTCAAATAAGCTTGATCTAATTGGATTCACTTAAAATATTTAAAGGCTCTACGATTAAGGGCAGAGCCTTTTGTTTATCTACTTAGATATATGAATTTAATTAGGGTTCTTAGCTGTTTCATACTTTGGCTCTATCAACTCTACCAGCCTTGAGAATAATTCGGCAGTTCCTATTGCATCTCCAAGAGCAGAATGCCTTTTATTGACCTCAATATTGAAGTATTTTAAAGCTTTATCTGAGGAAGACAGATCTTCCTCGATTGTTCCTGAATAATATAAGTATTTAAGTATAGATGCTGTGTCAATGAATCTATGACAAAAATACTTATTAAAATCTACGTTGTGATTGCTAAAAAAAACTTTAATAAAACTTACATCAAAGTTTATATTATGACCTGCAATAGTAACTGGCATATCATCCCCAAAATTTCTATTTAGAAATTGAATGATTTCATCTAATACTACTTTGGGGTCACTTGAAATGTTAGTTAACTCAACTAAATTAATTTTATTAATAGCTATAGCCTGTGGTGTGATATTAAAAGTTTCATGTTTAATAAACAGTTCTTTAGTCTCTACTATCCTTTTATTCTCCCATACCGTTAAACCTATTGATAACAAGCTATGTTTATTTGGATTAAGTCCTCCTGTTTCTGTATCAACAAATAAAATTCTTTTATTATTCATTCTTTTTCTCCTTACCATCATCTTTTTGTGGCTTACTAAGATAGTAAAATAGTGACATTAAAGATTCATTACCACATAAAGTCCAATACCGTTTGTACTTCTCATGAAATGTTAACCAAAGTATAGCATTTGCTATATATAGTGTAACCTTTAGATTATGACCAATTGTGTTTATATAACTATTATACTTACTAAAAAATATTATGACATAGAAAAAATCCAATAAAAATAAAAATGCCATCGATCTATAAAAATTATACTTCGCCAAAAATTTTGAAGATAGTGATTTTAATTTTTCTTGAGTCATTATTACATTTGATAACTTATAAATTGAATACCATTCATTAGGAAAATTAGTTTTATATTTTTGGTTTATCTTCTCTTCAATATCCCTTTTGAGTGGATTATTGTCGGAATAATATGATGGCGAACTAAAAGTAAAGATATCTTTAAGAAGTTTGGCTAGGAAAGAAACACATCCGATAATCATGTTAACTAGACCAACGTACCACTTTTCCATTTTATTAAACTCTTCTCTATAACTTTTCTCTAACAACTTAAATATTCTATAATTACTTTTTTCTAATTTCTCTATAATATGTTTTGCAAATCGATTAAAGCCTCGATCAAATATTGCTGTAAATAAATCATACTGATATTTAGAAAAAACCTTAATGACATGTCCTAATATATAGGAAATCAATATGATTGCAAATATTATATATATGTTTGATAGATTTTTAATATCAATCATACTGCTTATTCTAGGTAATATCGTATTATTAATTGTATATTTATCCTCATATTTCATCAAATCAATAAAACATATCGGCGGTAAAATAATAATCATAATAAATATTAGCCCTGGAACTGCCAAACCAAGTAAATCATATAAAAACTCTTCAATTTTATCAATCATATTCAATTCCTCACTTTCCTTATTTTATTATATACCATATTTACAAATACTAACTATATATGTTAGAAATTTGTTAGGAATTTTGTAAAATAAGCTTATTAAGGACTCTAGCAAAACTGCTAGAGTCCTTAATTTTTGCGGTGAGAATGGCATTTGAACCTATGGTATGGATATGACTAGCACACTTAATTTCAAGCTTCCACAAAAAGCTAAGGTAACATACTATTTTACCTAAATATATTTTCATGTTCTTTCATACTTATAAAACCTACTACTAACTTTAACTGTTTATGTCATCTACCAATCCATAGGGAACTCCTCTTGTACCATTTCCGTCAAATTCTTTTATTATATATTTGCTATCTAGGAAATCCGGATATCCATTATTAATAACTATTAATTGGATCTCATTTCCAAGTTCTTCATCAAGCTTTATTAGAAACTTAATTACAGAATTAAAGATTTCTTCATCTTTAAATACATCATCTCCCTCCTTATTATTTGATCCTAAATTACTTCTAGGTGAATCTATCATTAATAATCCTAAATGATTGTTCTCATCTTTTGATCCTAATACTAAAATTGACAAATAATATGCCATTGTTATTAACGTTACTGCACCTAAGCTTCCTAACTCACTATATAGTTTACCTCTTACATATGGTAGATACCGCTTACCATCTATAAACGCATTGCTTAGTTTAGGTAATTTAAAATCATCTAAAATATCATAAAAAATTCCTGACAGCTCCGAAATTATATTCCCTTTGATCTGAGATTTCGCTTCTACATTCTTTATTTTTTCATTAATTTCATCTGCTTGATTCATACCATCTCTATATATTTTTTCAATAGCTTGTAATTTTTCAATCATCTGATAATTTTTTTCTAATTGATCTATCTCCTTAGATATAGACCCGATTTCATAATTTAATTGCTCAATTTTCTCAATATATGGATTTACATATTTACTATGTAAATGCGTTAACTCTCTCTCATATTCAGTTAATGTTATCTCTAATTTAATTTGCTCTTTCTCCAATATTTTTATGTTATTCTCTTCTTCATCTATATATTTAATTAGATTATTTTTCTTAGTTTTTAACTTCTTTAATTCATGTTTATAAGCCAAAATTTCTTCAGTAGCTAAATTAGCCTCTTCATTACCGCAAAGATAACACCCACTATTGATTTTTTCTTTAAGTGGTTGTAAACAAATTGGACAAAATTTAAATTCATACTTATTAAATTTATGGTATCCTTCCGTAATAAGCTCAATTCTTTCGCTCTCACTTGTATACTGATTTCTTAATATCATTAATTTATTTATGTATTCTTTTTGTTCTGAAATTTTCTTCTTAATTTTTATAATTTCGTTTTTTGTAAATAATATATTATCTTGTAGCTGCATAGTTATTTCATCATGTAACAAACCCTTATCTTTAATTTCATTTAATATTATAATCCTCTCATTTTTATGATTACTTAAATTATTTTTTTCATTTACATAAGATAAAAAGTCTTTTAACTCTATACTTTCTAAAAATTCTTTTATGCCTTTTAACTTAATTTCTAATTTACTTAATTCCTCTTTTTTAAGCTTTAGAGCATTTTTCAACTCTTGTAATAACTCATCATAAATATTAAAAATTATTTCAAATGTAGGCTTTCTTTTTATATCATAATGCCATATCTTTTCAAACATTATATTTTCATTATCTATTTCTGTTTGTTTCAAATAAGAATATTTAAAAATATCTCTAAAACTAAATGGCTGATTTGATATCTTTAAATTTAACAAATTAACTTTATCAGTTAAAAATGCAGCTAAAGAATTTTCATTGCTAGGACCATCTATTTCTAATAATTTGAAATCAATGCTATACTCTAACTTATCTTTATTCCATTCGTATACCTTTGCCTTTTTTTCAAAATCAAAAAGTTGCCTCTGTATCTTATACCTTTTATTTGCAATCATTAGTTCTAGCTCTACTTTTGTACAATTTTGTCCAATTTCTATATAATCCTTATGTTTTTTGCTACCTAAAGCATAGTTAATCATCTCTAAGATTGAGGTTTTTCCTGTCTGTGTGGGACCTGATATATAGTTCAATCCATCTTTAAATGGTACTACATAATTTTTTTTTGTACCTATAAGAGTCAATTTAATTAGCTTAATTCTTATACTCATAATATCACCCTTCATATCTTTTACCAATTTTTATTTTCTCTAATATTTGATTTTCCACAGCTTCATCACTTAGTTTTGATATTTTTTGTTTAACTATAGTTGCAATTTTATCTAATTTAAATTTATATTCTGATGTTAAATCACTAACAAATTCAATTCCTGATTCTGAAACTAAATAATAAAATTTATTATTTTCGATTTTCCTCAATATTAATTGCTTAGAAATTAAATAGTTTAACGACATCACATATTGATCGTATCTTGGCTTCCAATGATAATATGAATAGTATTCAAAAAAATCAATATTCCCAATTTCAACATCTTTATTATCTTTAAACATTGTATTTGGAAACTTTAAATAAAAGTCATATAGCATAATTTTATCTAGTGTTAGTTTGAATGTCTTTTTATAATCAAATTTAGATATCAAAATTAACAATCTAACTGAATCTATAACTAAATCAGAAAGTACTTTATTCCTATCTTCAATCATTTTTCTTCTCCCCTAATATATTGCTCTAATCTTTCAGAATAGTTTTTTACCCATCCTACCTTACACTCATCAGACAATTGGTGAAGTATACCTTTCTTTGCAATTAGAGAAATATCATCTCTCGCTTTTAACGTGGTAGTATCTAGATCTTCTATTCTTTCGTATACATCTGATAACAGAGATGTTCCATCCACATCATCCTTATATTTTATATATTGAGAATTCCAGATGCTAAGTATTTTAGTCCTTAAATTCTTATACATTTTAGCACCTTCATCATTATCCTTGCTTTCTATTGATGATTTTATTATTTCTGCATTAAAAAATTCTTGTTTAGCCATTTTATTATCGTATATTTGAGCAGATTGTAACTTTTTAACAAATGTACAATCATCATAATTCATGTCATCAAGATCTTCTAACTCATATATTTGCTCTTCATAATATCTTTTACTATTAAATAAAAACTCTCTTATTTCTTCTAGCATAAGGGCAATATCATTATCAAAATTGTTATTATATAAGTTGAGCTTTTTTAAATCATTGAGAAGATAACTTCCATCTCTCAATATGATATTTATACCGTATTGATTTTTCATCTTTGTTTTCCATTGATACCACCATTTAGTTTCATCTATATTTAATACACATGGAATACATAAATACCAATCCTTTAATTTATACTTATTCGATCTAGCAGCAGTATTAAATGATTTTCTAATTTGATTCTGTTGATACTCTCCTATGCCGTCAAGAAAATACTTACACTGATAAACATCTATTTCCTCTTCAAAATTTCCTACATATATATCAATACCCCCATCCCCACGATGTACATCTATTGGATATGCTTGTTCAAATTTTGTCTGATGCAGTTGTATACATATTTTTTCAAATATATCTCTTGCGCCAGCATCACCGTATTTATCTCTTAAGTATCTGAAATCCCTTTGCAATTTTTAATCCCCCTAAGTAATTTTATAATTAATATTATAAATCTATAACACATTTTCTAAATATAACTATTATAAGATAATTATATCATATTCTACAATATATTACATATAAATTCAAAATACTGTAAATTTTTTAGAAATATCACCCCTCAGTAGCTAAAACTAATAAATCAGTTTCAGAGTATAATTATTAGCTTAATAAATATATTTTATAAAGTAATTCTAGCAATATTCATTTGAGAGCCACTTGTACGCACATTGAATCCGCTTAACTAAAAACAGGTTTCCGTTAGATTTATCCCAAAGTCCACACAGCACAATAGCTTTTGATTACAGCACCTATTGGTGGTTTATGTCCAGTACCTGTATACCGAACATGAAAGACCTTCTTCAATCTTTTAAAAAGAATTGCTAAAAAAAATTATCCCAGCATTCATGACATTTCCCACCTTGGATTTTTATTTGCAGTTGGCAGACTGTAGATTGTCAAGCAAAATTTGGTTCTTTCCAAAGTTAGTTGAAAAGCAGATTTTTATATGTCATAATTAAAGTCTCAAACTAATAATTAAAAGGAATATTAACTATGGATGAATTTATTAAGCTACTTGATAATAATTTAGAATATATTAGTCATGAAATAATTGATAACACAATATACATTGAAGTAATTTCTAATCGACAAATTGTTAAATGTCCATATTGCGGTGAAAGTACAAATAAAGTTCACTCTTATTATAAAAAAAGTTTTCAACATCTGCCAATACAAGGTAATAAAGTTATTATCAACATAAATAATAGAAAAATGTTTTGCAATAACTTAGACTGTTCTAAAAAGACATTTGCAGAAACATTTGAGTTTCTATCTCCAAATGCAAAGAAAAGTAATAGACTAGTTAATGAAATAATTAATATATCCATGAATGTAAGTTTGCTAGCTGCAGAACAAATTATTAAAAATAGGATTGCAAATGTAGGTAAAAGTACAATTTGTAATCTTTAAAAAAAAGAACATGAAATAATTGATAAAGTAGCTGTTACTAAAGTCTGTATAGATGATTTTGCTATGAAAAAGCGTCATATATGCGGAACAGTTATGATTGATATAGAAACAAAAAAGATAATTGATCTTCTTGATTCTAGAGATTTAGATGATGTTGTAAAATGGCTGAAGACCTATCCTAATTTAAAAATAGTTTCTAGGGATGGCTCTTTGACATATGCTGCAGCTATAAGAAAAGCTTATCCTGATGCAATTCAGATAAGTGATAGATTTCATTTGTTAAAGAATTTAACGGATTATTGTAAAAACTATATTACTAAGATAATGAAGTTTAAAATAAAGATTAAGCAAGCATTATGTAACAATGATGTAAAGACTAGCAATAATAATATAGACAATAGAAAAAGTACTAGAATAAAGGAAGCTCAGAATTTAAATTCACTAGGATTAACTGAAAGAGAAATAAGCCTTCAATTAAAGATGGACATACGGACTGTAAAAAAATATCTTAATCTGGATACAGATAAACTATCAAAAGATGCTCCAC
>CAZUFW010000080.1:0-7565 GCA_964619895.1 uncultured Clostridia bacterium
GATAGCAAAAAGCTATAGCCATTAATGCAATCTTTTTTGTTTTCATATATCTAAATATAAACCCAAAACCAATAAAAATCATTAATGCCCACAGAGCATCCCCTAAACATGCATTTAAGAATTGTGGTATTGCATAAGCCATTTTTCTCGATAATAATCCTAAAGTGATTACAATTGCTATCATAAGCCCGTACAATAATCTATTGCGTTTATAATTCATAGTTATACCTCTAAACAATTATTTTTATCCCATAGCTTAGCTCAATTACAATTATATGCTTAAAGGGTTATAAGTGTAAGAGCTAATATTCATAACCACTGTTAATTAATTTGTCACTTGTCAAGTGCCAGTCACCGTTAACAAATTGTTAACGATGACTGGCACCTTTTAACTACCAAATACAGTTTTTCTTTGCTTCGAAGGTTAATTCTTCTCTGAAATCTGGGTGAGCTATGTTTATTAGTCTTTCAACCCTTTCTTTTACGCTTCTGCCCCTGAGCCAGGCAACTCCGTACTCTGTAACCACATAGTCTACATCATTTCTGGATAAGCTCACCACTGCTCCTTGTTTAAGCATGGGGACTATCTTAGATACTTGAACTTTTTCTCCTTGGCTGTTTTTAACTTTTGCCGTGGAGTATAGTGCGATTATAGATTTCCCTCCTGGAGAAATTTGAGCTCCTACAGCAGTATCTGTCTGACCCCCTGTTCCGGAAAACTGAACATGTCCGATGGATTCTGAGGCACATTGTCCACAAAGATCTACTTCTAAGGTTGTATTAATAGAAGTCATCTTATAGTTTTGTCCAATTACATAAGGATCATTAGTCCACATACCGTTTTTAAATATAACCGATGGATTATCATCTAAAAAATCATATAATTTTCTCGTTCCTAAAGCAAAGGTAGCTACTGAAGTACCGGGATATAGGGTTTTCATGGAGTTGTCTATAGCTCCGCATTCTATAAGATCTACCATTCCATCTGTAAACATTTCTGTATGAATGCCTAGATGTTTCTTTGATTTTAAAGCTTCTGCTACCGCATTAGGAATGCCGCCTATTCCTAGCTGAATGGTGGCCCCATCTTCAATTAAATCTGCAATGTATTGTCCAATTTTTGCATCTTTTTCTGTAAAAGGTACTACAGGAAGTGTTACTGCTTCATAACTCACCTCTACCACTGCATCTATTTGATTAATATTTATAATAGTATCTCCAAAGGTTCTTGGTAAATATGGATTTACTTCTACAATAACCAATGCACCTTCGTCTATAAGCTGCTTTTCATAGGTACATCCTAAAGATAAGCTTAGATATCCATGCTTATCCATAGGTGAAGCTGAAGCCAGTAATACTTTTCGTCTGCCATCTGTAGCATATAACCTTTTAGTTAAGGCAGAGTGTAAATGTTGTGGTGCATGACTTACATTGCCATTATTGTGGGCCTTTCTTAAAGAAGGTGAGTAAAACCATCCCGCTACAGAAATTACATCACCATATTCAGGATTTCTTATAAACTCATAGTCTCCCATGGGTAAACAATTGGTAAGAGTGCATCCTTTAACACCATTATTTTTAATATTATGAAGCTCCTTTAATATGGCCATAGGTTCGCTTCCACCTAAGGCTGTTACCATAAAATCCTCCGATTTTATCATTCCTAAAGCTTCTGACATACTTTTTACTTTACTTTTATATATATCATAAAATTTTTCCATTAAAATCTCCCTGCTCTCTTAATTATAGGATTTTACCATAGCAAATTCTTACACCATACATAATAAGTGTGTACCCGCCTCTTAGTTATAGGTTTTTTGCAATAATCACTTCTTATAATATATAGTATAAGCTTGTACCTGCCCTTTAAATTAAAGAGCTTTTCCCCATCTAACCAGGGTACAACCAAAAGCGTATCCAGTACCTGCTCCTAAGAGAGCACATATATGTCCATCTTTAACTTTTCTCTGCTGAATTCCGTACCTCAGTGCTAATAATTGATCTGCATGGCCGCAATGTCCGTCATCAGCAAGATAAACGGTGTTTTCTCTATTTATTCCAAGGTTGTCCATTATGGCATAATGCGCTTTTGGATTTACATGGGTTATTCCTATAAAATCTATATCTCTTTCATTTAAATTAGAAGCTTTAAGGGCTAGTCTAACGGTGCCTGTGAAATCTATCAAGGATTTTTCTCCTAATCTCTTTTTCATTCCTTCAGGATCTGTCATGTGTATAAGTTTTGCTTTTCTTAGCTTTTCTGTGTCTTGTCCTATTTCATCTGTAATTGGATATAAGGTTCCTCCCTGCTTTCCTATTACATCGTCACAGAAAATATGATCTGTTAATATGCCTGTTCCTAATACTTCATTTTCTCTGTGGTCCCTCTTAAGAATAAGGGCAAATCCCCCTGGGCTCATATCAAACATAAAAGATTGGTTTGGATCCTTATAATCTATTAAATAAGCGTTGGTATTTCCTCCGGCGATTAATACGGTGTTTAAATTATCATCTGCATACATCATATCTTTGGCAACCTTAATGGCTAAAGGCGTTCCAGCACATCTAAAGGATAAATCCCAAGCATAAGCATTATCTGCTCCTATTTCATTTTGTATTTTTATAGCCACTGTCCAGCAGATATATTCGCAATAAGTTTCTCCTGCATATAGTATCATGTCTATTTCTTTTGGATTTATTTTTGTCTTTTCTAGTAATGCCTTTGTTGCCTTTGTTGCCATGATACCGCAGTGATCTTCCGGTCCTCCCACATGTTTACTGTTAATGCCCATCTTATCTCTTAATATCTCTGGCTTTATGCCTACTTCCTTAGATAGTTCCTCCGCAGTAATGATCTTTTCTGGAAGGTAAGTTTCAAAATCTAATATACCCACATGAAAATCTTTTTTCACAATAATTCCTCCTTTAGTATTAATATTTTATATTTTGATATATTTAAGGTTAAAATTTACACATCTATTTAATAACAGCCTTATGTTTTAAATATGACTGAACAATGTTATAGCAGTGGTCAACGTATATTCTGTTTTTACTAAACAAAACTATTTTTTCATCAAAACCTTTTGCTTTAATCTCAATCCTAGCATTAGTAAAAAAAGTTCTTTTCCTAAATATTATTTGTTCCACATCTTTATATGCTATTACAAAGCTCTCTTTATTTTCTCTTGCTATATCCAAAGCGTTTATACCATCATATTGATATTCCTTCACTGGTTTTACATGCAATATCCAGCTTCTATAGGTACTGATTAAGTAATGGGCTATTATTTCTTTATCAGTAAAAACTAAATTATAATAAACCATATTTAAAGGACAGTTTCTGAGCATATTCTCCATTACATTAATAACTTCTCTTTTAGCTAATCCACACTCCATAAGGCACCCCCATTTATTTTAGGAAATGATAAACTTACACTCCCTTGTATAAGGTAAAATTAGCAATCCATTACTGCTTCTACTTCTGGGTCTATTTGTCCCTTAGGAGTAATCAATGAAACTAATATGAATACTATTAGTGATATACCTAGAGCAAAGCTTCCATTGTGTAGTCCAAGCTTTCCGAAATAGTTAGCATACCAAGCTGCTTTTAAGGTCTTAGCCATTTCAAATATTACAGAAACCCCTAATCCAGCAATTATGGATGCAATAGCCCCTTCCTTGGTAGCTCTTTTCCAGTTGAAGCCAAGTCCTATAGCTGGCGCTAATGCTGCTGCAAAGGTACCCCATCCAAAGGCTCCCAGCAATGCGATTCCATCTTTACCTAGTCCAACAGCCAAAAGAACTGATACTATACCGCAAAGCACTGAAGCGATTCTTCCTAATAAAAGCTGTTTTTTGTTGTCTACGGTTATTCCAAAAGCAAAGGGTAAATCTCTAACCACCGCTGCTGATGCTATATTTATAAAAGAATCTCCTGTGGACATAACTGCGGATGCAATTCCTGCAAAAGCAAGTCCTGTTAATAGCGGATTGGTGTAGTTTAATAAAAACACAGTTATGGCATCGTCTGGATTAGTAAGGGCAGGAAGCTTTCCAGAAACAACTAAGGATTTAACTACAATCCCCACTCCAAAAGCTAGAAAACCAGATATAATGGCTGGTATAACTGTTAAGACAGCTCCCCACTTTAATTTTCTAATGTCCTTAATCATGAAAAACTTGTGTACTAAGTGGGGCTGTCCAACAACACCCATGGCCATAATAAAGTAATAGCTCATGGCTGTTATAGGGGGGAGCAAACCAAAAGGTCCTACGAATTTATATCCAGCTCCGCCTTTAGCTAAGGCTTCTGAGTTGGCTATAGCTTCTGAAATATTAAACATTCCATTGCCTGTTTTTAATACATAGATAAATATTGCAATAGATGCTATTACCATCATTGTTCCTTGGAAAACATCGGTATATATACCTGCCAGCATTCCTCCTCCAATAGCATAGATAAGCATTATTATCATACCTATAATCAATCCCGCTACCACAGATATTTTAAAAACATAGCCTATAATAACTCCCATAGCTAATAGCTGAGTAGCTAGATATAGAACAGTACCTGCTATAGTAGCTAAAGTAGATAATCCTGAAGCTAATTTGCTTTTATATCTAACATGTATAGCATCTGCTACAGTCATACAATCACTAACTTCTACCAATAGTCTCATTCTTTTTCCTACAATTGCCCATAGAACAACATAGGCCATACCTGTGGAAATGGTAAGCCATATTACCCCTGTTCCTACGCTGTAGATAAGTCCTGGACAACCAACGAATAACCATCCTGACATAGTAGCTGAGAAAGCTGCTAAACCTAGAGCGATGGGTCCAATAGATTTTCCTGCTATAAAAAAGTCTGCAGAACTCTTAGTCCTTTTAGTAGCCCAAGCTCCAATAGCTAAAACTATAATCATATAAAGGATTACAATTGTGGCTATGGTCCCCATTCCATCACCTGTATTATTTACTAATAGTAGACTCATTTGCATTAACTCCTTTCTTTATATTGGTTGAAGCTGGCAATATATTAGTTCCTGTCTTTTTTTCAAATTCTCTAATCCATTCTTCTTTAAGATGGTCTTTCTCAAACCTTATGGAAAAACTAACGGTGCTGGTAGCTGCAAGAACTATCCAATACAAGAAAAACATAATTCCTGTGGGTAGTGGATATCCAAATAAATAGCTCTTAGTAATATTTTCAGGAATCGAAGAGATATTTAACATTGCTATAAGGGAACCCACCATGATTATGAAAGATATGATCCACCAAATGGTCTGTACCTTTCCCACCTTTCCATGCTTAGCTGCTCCAGCAAATAGCCAAATAAAGATTAAAAGCGGCATAGTTATTGCAAATAAATAATCACTTTTTGTTAGTTGCGCCAAGGTAAATATTATTGCTGTCACTAAAAGAATCACTACATACTTGTTATTCTTATCCAAGATAATCCCCCTATCTTTTAATTTTTAATATGTTATATGATTTTATAATTAGTACGGACTTTCTTACCTCCTTCCTCTCATTTATCCCATAGCTAACCGCTCCTAATCCACCCACTTATTCCATGGGGGAGATAATGAGCATTAAGCTACTGAATAAATTCTTCCTATAATTACCTATAGCAATAGTCATACCAAGATTTAAATTTACTTTATCCCTTTAAAATAAAGGTTTTCATCATATTCAGAAATTAATATACTTTTATTAAGAGCAACAATTGGTTACCTTATGTAAATGTTTTCTATGGTCATGCTGTGTTTATAACCTTTTAACCCCTTTATAACATTTAGTTACACTTTCAAAATTGTTACATTTATAATTTCCTAAATATTCTAAATAATGCTATAATGGTAATATATTCCTTCAAGGAGGCGGTAATATGCTGCAAGAAAATATTTATAATAATATTGAAAAATTGCTTACTTCCATATCCCCCTCAATTTTTAATAGACTTCCTCTTCCAATAAACTTTGTAGATGAAAATTGCAGAGTTATAGTTATGAATCAAGCCTTCTTAGACTATATTGGAAGTTCTATAAAAGATGTGGTAGGAAAACATCTCACAGAGGTAGATCCCACTGTAAGGCTGCCTTTAGTTATGAAAACCGGTATACCAGAGCTGGGTAGAAAACATAGATTTCATAACGGTAAAGAAGCTCTTGTGGACAGAATTCCCGTAATAGATGAAGGTAAAGTGGTGGGCGGTGTGGGAATAATACTTTTAGATGATTTAAATAATCAGGAGCTTAGAAACAATATTGTTAATTTTATTAATCATTCCACTCCTGATAAAATATTAGGAGCATTCAGCTCTAGGTATACTTTCCATGACATATTATGTCAATCACCTTCTGGTAAGAAGTGCATATATCAAGCCAAATCTTATGCAGTGACAGACCTTCCAGTGCTAATTACTGGCGAAAGCGGCGTAGGAAAAGAACTTTTTGCCCATTCAATTCATAATTTTAGCAAGAGAACTAATAAACCTTTTGTGAGCATAAACTGTGCCGCTATTCCTGAAAATCTTATAGAATCAGAATTATTCGGATATGAAGGCGGGTCCTTTACAGGGGCAAATAAATCTGGAAAGCTTGGAAAATTTGAAATGGCAAACAGTGGGACAATCTTTCTGGATGAAATAGGAGATCTTCCTTTAACCATGCAAGCTAAACTATTAAGAGCATTACAAGAAAATCAAATTGAGAAAATAGGAAGCAACAGATTTGTAAGTACAGATGTGAGAATTATAGCAGCTACCAATTCCAATCTAGAAGAAAAGGTGGCAAATAAAGAGTTTCGTGCAGATTTATTTTATAGACTTAACGTATTAAATTTAAATGTTCCTCCTCTTAGGGAAAGGGCTGCAGATATCCCTTTATTAATTCAGCATTTCACCACCTCTTTTTATCAAAGATGCGGCATATTAAAAGTTTTCCCTCAGGAGATAATAGACATTTTAGCTGAATATCACTGGCCTGGCAACGTAAGAGAGCTTAGAAATATAGTAGAAAGACTTGCTGTAATTTCTACTGGTGATGTGGTTTCAAAGGATGTACTTCCTTCCTACATACTAGAGCATAGCTACAAAAATGCTGCAAAGCTCTATTCTTCCTCCCTTCCCGCTAATAAGAGTACATTAAATAATATTCTGGAGGAGCTAGAGATTAAAATTATAAAGGATACTTTAAAAGCCTGCGGCTACAACAAATCTCAAACCGCTGATACCCTAGGAATCCCTAGAATGACTTTATACAGAAAGCTCAAAAAAATGGGTTTAGAATTAACAGAATACTAACTAAAGTTTAAAATATTAATTTAAACTCCTATGAATTATATTTACTTAATGATAACTATAGTAAAGCTCTAGAAAGTAAACATTAATTTAAAGCTGAGAAAAAGTACTTATTCTCAAAAGATTCGTACTTTTTCTTTTCAATTTATATACAGTATAATTAAACAGGATAACGATAGTAATTAATAATGAAGTAAGGAGGCATGCAATGAAATTCTTAAATCCATTAATAGTTGTTACAAACATGGAAAAGGCAAAAAA
>CAZUFW010000081.1:0-7533 GCA_964619895.1 uncultured Clostridia bacterium
AGCTTTTGTTTCATTCCCTTTGAGTAAGATGATATTCTAGAATAATAATGCTCTTCTATTCCAAACAAGGACATAAGTTTCTTTGCTTTTTCATTTGCCTTTTCACTGTCCATGTCGTATATTTCGCCTAAAAAAGTCAGATATTCATGTGCAGTTAAGTTCTCATATATTTCTGCTGTTTCAGGAATATAACCGATTCTTCTTTTGTATTCTACTCTATCTTCTAATATGTTTTTGCCGAATATCTTTACTTCTCCTCTATACTGGTTTATTATTCCTAATAATATTTTTACTGTTGTGCTTTTTCCTGCTCCATTAGGGCCAATATATCCTATTATCTGTCCTGGATAAATGTCTAGGTTTATGCCCTTCAAAATGTCTTCTCCACCGCCATAATTCATTCTTAAGTCTTTTATTGTTATAATTGGCTCTTTATCCATAAGATTTCCCCCTACTACTTAGTATTTTTAATCTCATGAAGTACAATAGAAATACTAAGCGAACATTTGCAGGATACGATTACAATTCTTAGCGAATGCAGAAATGAAATCCGTTAAGCAACTTGCACTGTTTGAGCGAAGCGAGTTTGCAAGTTGTAGGATTTTATATCGGAATGAGCTTTAGAATTGTTCGTGTCCGAAACCGTGAGTGTGTATTTCTATTGTACTTCTTACGTAATTCCATTAAGCAATTCAACTAACAACATATTGTAGTTGTATCCAGACCATTCAATTTTATATTTCTCTATGAAATACTGGCATAAATCCTTTTCTATATCCATAATCTTATCTCCTAAGGAGTCTTTTCTCTTAAAGTATTCTCTTAAAAGTTCATATTCCTCTCCAGTTAGTGAATATTTATAATTTGTTTTTTCGTTTTCAAGTTTGATATTATATAGGACTTCTCTTTTTTCCTCTGCAACTACCATGGTAGATGCAAGATAGTCTCCTAGTCTTTTATGATTGTTTGTAAAAAATATTAGTATTACACCTACTCCATAAACGTCTACAATAACTCTAAATAGATTTCTTATAACAGAATGTTTAAATGCTATGGGCTGTCCATTGGTCCTTATGGTACGTAAGCCAAATATTTTTTTACCTGGGGTCTTTCCATTCATAGTCATTTCAAAGATAATGAAATATCCATAATTAATAATAAATATTAAAAGTAAAGATACTGCTACTGCCCAGCTTTTATATTTATCGTATAGTTCTGATGGTGTCAGGCCTAAAAGTAATATTACAATTAGAATAATTCCCATCAGTGCAAGTTGAATTAATAGGTCTACAGCTGCTGCAGCCGTACGTGAACCTAAGGCAGCAAGGGTATATTCTACTTCTATATTTTCTGGTGTTGTAATTTTGATGGTCTTCATTATTTCACTCCTTTCTGTATTTCCTTTTATCTGATACAATATCTTTAGAGGTGAAAAGTATTGAATGTTAATCAATTTATTGAGAAAAATGCCCCATCATGGACAGAATTAAAAAATCTTACTGAATTAATAGATAAAAAAGGTATCCAACAACTTGATTCTAAGCAACTTAAACATTATCTATACCTTTTTCGTCAATCAAGCCATCAATTAGCCTATGCTAGGACCCACTTTTTAGGTAGTGAGGTCATACCGTATCTTAATTCATTGGTGGCTAATTCACATAATCATATTTATTCTGTTAAGAAGTATGATTTCTCTGAAATAGGTAGTTTCTTTAGTTTTGATTTGCCTAATAATATTAAGAAATATAAAAATTACATATTAGTAGCAACAGGAGTTTTTCTGCTAGGATTTATCCTTAGTTGGTTGCTAGTAGCTATTGATTCACAAAATGCAACCTATTTCATGCCGCAACAAATGATTGAAAATATTAACTGGGATATGGACATTTCTAAACAGTGGGATTACCCAGTTATGTCAAGCTACATAATGACAAATAATATTTCTGTAGCCTTTAAGGCCTTTATATTTGGCATTACATTAGGTATTGGAACCTTTTATATTCTTTTCTTCAATGGTGCAATGCTAGGTGCTCTTACAGGTTTAGTGTACTATTTTGGCAATCCTGTAGCATTTTGGTCATTGATACTTCCCCATGGAATATTAGAACTTACAGCAATTTTCATAGCTGGCGGTGCTGGGATTATGTTAGCACGTTCCATTTTAATACCAGGAGAATATTCTAGGAAACATTCCATTATAAAGGGTGCTAAGGAAGCTACTAGCCTAATGCTGGGTGTAATAGTCTTTCTTATAATTGCTGGTATTATTGAAGGTTTCTTTACTCCTATTAATATCCCACCCATATATAAACTAATATTCGCAGGGTTTACTTTAATAATGATAATTGCATATTTCGCAATACCATATGTTAAATCGGATGTCTAAAGATGCATCCGATTTTTTACGTATATATACTTATTTATCACATCAGATGTAATCTTTTCAGGTTCACACTCCATACACATTATTCCTTTTGTATTGAGTTTACTTATTAATTTTTTTCTGTCACTAAGCATTTCAATGGCAACAGATTTAATGTATGCGTCCTCTTCTTTTTTCACTGACATTAATGCCATGTTCTCAAGTTTTTCATCTTTTATTAACACTATTATAATTATATTGTTTTTTGATATTGCTGGAAGGACTCTAATCATGTCTTCAGCTTCTTCTATGGTATCAAAATCTGTAAATAAACAAATTAGGCTTCTACGTCTTTCTTTTCCTTTGAAAAAATAGAAGGCTTCTTCATAGTTTGATGTAGCTTTGCTATGCTCCATATGGTAAAGTGCTTCCATAAGCCTATTTCTATGGTCACTTCCCTTTCCTGGCGGTATAAATGCATGTATTTCTGTGTTAAATGCCATTAATCCTGACTGATCACCGTTTTGATTTACTATATCGCAAAGAACAAGTCCTGTATTTATTGCAATATCAAGTTTACTATGTCCCCTTATGGAATAGCTCATAGGTCTTCCAGTATCTATCATCACGTACACATGTTGATTTTTTTCAGGCTCGTATTGATTTACTATGGGCTTATTTTCTCTTGCAGTAGCACTCCAATTGATATTCCTATACTCGTCACCAGGAACGTATTCTCTAAGGCTTTCGAATTCTGTCCCTTTTCCTATAATTTTCATTACTTTCCTTCCGTCTTTATGTGTCAAACTATTATAGGCTGCTAATTTGTGCTTTCTTAAATCCTTAAGGTTTGGGTAGACCTTATATTCTTTCTCTAAGTTTGATTTAAACTGTTTTCTGCATAGTTTAAGATTTCCGTCATATCTTATATGCAATTTACCGAATGTAAATGCCCCTCTTTTTTTAGGTATAATCTCATATTCAAATATTTCTTTTTCATGTGGTGCTATATGTTTACTTACTGATGCCTTGTGAATGTCAAAATGAAAATCAGGTACTTCATCTTTTATTTCAACGTTTATTTTTTTATCACTTTTGTTGTATATGCTTATCCTTATCTTTTCATTTTCAAACAAGGATAGTTTTTCACCGTCTAGTCTCTCTATTTCAAATGCATCAGGAGAAGGTGATATTATATAGTCGATGGCTAATAGGGAAAAGCATGCTATATTGTATAGAATAAATGTAGTTAGAGCTAAGCCAGAGAAATAGGCTATAAAAGTTAATATGATTCCAATCCCTATAAGAAATATGAAACGCTTTGTAATAGTCATAAATTCACCTTCCTTACATTTGCTCTCAAAAATATAACTTGAATGAAATACTAATCGAGCATTTACAGTTTGTTTTACTGCCATACATACGGGATTTTTAAAAAATACACAGTCACGTTCTGCAAATGTTCCTTTAGTATTTTTTAAAAATCCTGATACTAATAGCTGATTCGTTTATCTATCGTACACCCTACCTAGGAACCTTTATTTGCATCAAAATATTCTCAATTACCTTATCTTCTTTTATCCCTTCAATAGTTAGCTCGGGTTTTAAGGAAATACGGTGTCTTAGCACAGGAAATGCTACTGTCTTTATGTCTTCAGGTATTACGTAATCTCTTCCGCTTATAACAGCATAGGCTTTTGCAGATTGTAGTAAAGCAATGGAACCTCTAGGGCTGCTACCCACTTCGATTGAAGAATAGTTTCTAGTTTCTCTAACAATTTGTATTATATAATCGAAAAGACTACTGTCTACTTGAACTTCTTCAATTTCTTTTCTGCATCTTAGAATATCTTCACTGTTACATACTGCCTCTATTCCTGAACTATCTAAATCAATACTATTAAATCCTTTGTGGTATCTTTCTAGAACTTCTTTTTCAGCTTGAGCAGATGGATATTCGATTATAATTTTCATTAAAAATCTATCCATAAGTGCTTCTGGAAGAGGATATGTACCCTCATATTCTATAGGGTTTTGCGTAGCAAATACCATATATGGTGATGGAAGATGAATATTTTCTCCGTCAATTGTCACAGCCTGCTCTTCCATGGCTTCTAATAGACCTGCCTGTGTCTTTGGAGGAGTACGATTGATTTCATCAGCCAATAGGAAATTAGTGAAAATAGGTCCTTTTTTCAATTCAAATTCCCTAGTTTGCATATTAAATATTTTAGTTCCTGTAACATCGGAAGGCATTAAATCTGGTGTAAATTGAATTCTTTTGAAGTCTACATCCATTGTCTTAGCTAATGTCCTGACCATTAGGGTTTTTGCAAGACCTGGTACCCCTTCTAAAAGTACGTGGCCGCCACATAGAAGCCCTACCATACAAAATTTCAGCATTTCTTCTTGCTCAACTATTACCTTTTCTATTTCGTTCTTAATCTTATCTACTATATGTTTTGTGTATCCCTTTTCAGTTCTCTCCAATGAACTTCTCTCCTTTTATCAAGAATTTTTTTCAAGTGCTCAATGGTAGTTATGGCTTGAAGCATCTCCTTCGAACTTATTTTTTTGCCATATTCCATAGCATCAATAAAATCATATAATTTCTTTGCTTCATTAGTATCTGGTAGATTTTCTTTCTTCCAAATTTCAACCCAACTTTGGTTCCTATTCATATTATAATATCCAACACTATCTTCTAAAGAGGATAAAAAATCATTATAGAAATTTACAACTACGTCTTCTCTCAACTCTCCTCTTTTATAAAGAGATGCTGCTGAGTATATATATTCATTTTCAACTCTTTCAACCTCTTCATAAAAGGGAATTATCTTTCCAAATCGCTTCCCAAAATAGTAAATAATTATTGCAATTAATAAGACAGTTTGATATATAGCTAACTTAATTCCCTTTGGTATGTCTCTCCACAACGAAGGTCCCTGGCCTTCAAAATAATGATAATATTCGTTAAAGCTAATGTTTTTAATATTTCTATTTTCTAACTGTGTCAATAGCCAATACGCTCCGTCCGTATTATCAGTTAGGGTTTTGTTGCTTAAAATCTGTGGGTCCCCTATTACTAGTAGCCCTTTATGTAAAGAATAGGCTATGGCTTGTTCTTTTTCCTCTGAAATATATCTATCCACTTCTTCTCCATAACTTGGCTCTAAGTTCTTCCATTTTGGAGTTAAGTATATAAGAATTCCACCATTTTCAATCCAACCTTTTATGCTGTCTTCATCTGTTTTAAGCTTATAGGGTTCATTAGGCTCAATAACTATTTGTGCTTTATCTATATTTTGTGAATTAACTTCTGTAAGAACAAGATTAGTATTATATCCTAAATCTTTAAATACTTCATATATGACGCTGATTCCAGATTTACCTTTATTCATGACTGAATAGGGCTTTAGATATTTTTCATTGTCATTTGTAAATGTTAAGCTTAGCCATAAAAATACTGGAAGGAGTATGAATATAAGAATTAAGTATCTTCTATTTTTTGTTTTCAACACTTAGCACCCCATTCCACAGCTCATCCATCTTCATTTCCCATAAGCTATACTCATCCTCATGGATTGTTTTGTGACCAAACCATACTTCATTAAATAAATATGTCAAGCTTTGAAAAAGTTTTATATATTCAAAACCATTTTTCTTAAGTATTTCCAGCATTTCGCTATTGGTTTTCGTCTCATCTAGATATAAAAGATTTTTCTCATTCATTTTCAATAATAAAGAAATAAATCCAATCCTAATGGCTTCCCTATAGTTGCCATTATTTTTGCATCCTTTAGCCTTATCTCTTAGTCCCTCTGCCGTAGTAGCAGAATTGATTTCCTCACCATATATAGTTTTGATTTTTTTGTTTTTTCCTACAATTTTTCTCATAGATAAAAATAGCAATATAATAAATATTACAAGAAGCACTGCCCCTACAGTAACTATAGTGTTTGATATTCCAATTGCAGGAGTATTCAACTTATCACCTGCATTAAAGAGCTTTTCAATCCAAGCTTCTATCCATCCCAATATCATGTTTCTTATTCTCTCAGTAATATCCATATAATCCGTACTTAATCGGCGATATTCTGGTTTTTGAAGAATTTGATTCACTATTTTATCAAATTCTTCTTTCTTTAAAATAACAGCATTTAAACTGTAAATGAAGTTCATAACTTTCTCCCTTTCACACTCTTTTAAAGACTTTTAAGTCTTTGGACATTAAGCTCTATATCATAGCCTTCTTTCTCAAAACGCATGTTATAGTATAGAATAGCTAAAAAAATTCCGCCTATAGGAGACACAAAATAAGAAATTAGCATCTGCAGTGGTATTCTCACAATATTTCCTATCATTAAAAGAATAGCCAGAACTTCACTATGAATATTTGCAGAGCTTAATATAGCGAAAATTATGCCACCTAATAATGCAAAAATAGCATAAATTGAAATATTGATAAATGCTATAGAAAGAGAAGCTGATATAAAACAGCCAAGAACCTTCCAAAACCTACCCTGCACAAGTTTTCTACTTCTCTTCAATGCCTTGAAGAAGTAGACTTTCTCAATGATTGCTGCTTGAAAAGAAAAGGCATGAATTGTCATAAAGTATGCAAAGGCAATAATGAATACTATTGACGTTAGTATAATTCCAGTAATAGGTAAAAACTTTCCACCTAAGATATATCCACTCTGAGACAAAATAGATACGATTATCCATCCGCATATTAAAATTACAGGTGAAAATAATATAATCCCTGATATTACAACGCTTAATACCCTAAGTATGTTTTTAAAAGCGCCCATAATAGCATCAGATATATCCACTTTTCTCCCTAGAAATCCATTAGAACCTACGATTATAATACCACTTTGCTTAATTGATTCTAGAGAGTAAAATATTAGAGCTATTGTGATGGTAATCATAAACACTGACATGAAGTATCCTGACTCGAAGGTTCCTTGTTCTAAAATAATGCCCCTAGTCATCAATACACTAAAAGGTAAAATAATTATAAAAGAAAATATAAAACCAACTACTGCAATTAATATACTCATAACAAATAAATATAGGGCAGATGTACCTATATTTTTTTTATGTATGTCTACAGATTTATCTAACATCTGGGTAATGGACATTGTTGAGTATCTTTCTTCATT
>CAZUFW010000082.1:0-4076 GCA_964619895.1 uncultured Clostridia bacterium
TTTAATGAAAGGATAACTTGCAGATATATTACTTACCTTTTCTGCATTAGTCACAAACCATATGTCAAGTTTTTCTGCTTCATTTTCTATAAAGCTTGTTTTTGCTTTTATATTCTCGTCAATTATGTAGGTGTTGATTCTAGTATACACACTTATAGCAAATAGGATAATAGGAACCATTGCTATCAAAGTAAATAAACCTATTAGCTTTTTTCTATAAGAGTTTAAAAACATAGATGCCACCTACTATCTTGTATTTTTATATGATATTCTATATATTCATAAATATAGCCGACTTCTACTATTTTCACCATAATTGTCCATACAATCTATAAATATTCTACATTAAACATGAATTTCCTCTTTTTTTGTTACCTTGAACTCTAAAAAAGTCTTCTTTTGAAAGATTTTCTAAAATGACTTCCTAAAATTATACTTTATGTAAAATATGCATAAAGAAAGGCTATACTTTTTTTCTATGGGTTATAAAAAATGAAGACTATGGTTTTCCATAGTCTTCATTTTTTAGTCGTGCACCCAGCTTTGACATACTACTACAAGCGTTACCTAAGCAGTTAACTCGGATTAGGCATCCCTACGGCACACAGAAGTGTTCACTTACCGCTGCTTCCTTCCGGACCTGGCGGGGTTCATGAATTTCCATTGCGTAGGACCCAATCGTCAACATCACTTTCCTAGGGCAGGCCTCACAACAGGATGCCTAGGCAGGGAATTCGATCCTGCTATAGCGGGTTGCAGGTTATAGGGCACCGCTACCTCCCCATCTAGCACGACAAAATTTATATTGGCGGAGAGAGCGGGATTCGAACCCGCGAGACGGTTTAGCCGTCTACCCGCTTTCCAGGCGAGCGCCTTCAGCCAGACTCGGCCATCTCTCCAATGATTTTTGTATAATAATATTCAATAGATTTTTATTATATCTCAAAAAAGAAAATATGTCAATCTGTCACTTTTTCGTCCATCTATTCGTACCATAGACTACGATAAAGCTGAATATCACTACTATTCCTAATAAAATGTTAGCAGTTTTAGTATCTCCAGTTTCAACGGCAAAATATATAGCTAATGGTATGTTTTGGGTTTTACCAGGTATATTGCCTGCTACCATGAGGGTAGCCCCAAACTCACCTAAAGCTCTAGCAAATGAGAGAACCGTTCCACTTAATATGCCAGGCAAAGCAAGGGGGAGGCTTATCTTGAAAAATACTTTTCTCTTATTTGCTCCTAATGACATTGCTGCTCTCTCTAAATCTGGCTCAATTTTCAAAAATGCACTTTTACAACTTTGGTACATTAAAGGAAGAGAAACTATGGTAGCAGCTATACAAGCTGCTACCCATGTAAAAATAAGCCTTATTCCAAATGTATCATATAAAAATTTTCCTAAAATACCTCTCTTCCCAATCAATATCAATAGTCCATAACCAACAACTGAAGGAGGCAATATCATAGGTAATAGAAGGATTACTTCCATTATATCTTTGCCTTTGAAATCATATTTTGTAATTATCCTTGACAGCAACACACCTATTATCAATGTAATAACTGTGGATATTGCTGCAACCTTTAGTGATATAATTATGGGACTTAGTATCATGTTGAATCAACCTATTCTGTATATATTTTAAACCCGTACTTCTCTAAAATTTCTTTTGCTTTATCTGTTCTTAAGTATTCCAAGAAATCTAAACTAGCTTCTTTATTTTTAGTAGATGTAATTACAGCTGCTGGATATACAATTGGTTTATGAGTTTCCTCTGGGAATACCTCTGCTAAATAACTTTGTTTTGCTCTTGCTAGGTCAGAACTGAAAACTATACCTGCTGCTACTTCACCTTTTTCTACATATGTAAGTACCTGGCTTACATCCTTATCATATACTATATTTGGTTCTAGCTTATCCCAAACTTTTAAATATTCTAATGCATCTTTTGCATATTGTCCTACAGGAACAGTTTCTGGTACTCCTATGCTAAGTTTTAAATCTGTACCTACTAAATCATTTATGGATTTTATTTTATCCTTATATTCTTCTGGTACTATAAGTGCTAAATCATTTTTATATATATTTTCTCTAGTGTCTTTTATTATTAGGTCTTTCTCTTCTAGGGCATCCATTTGCTTCTTGCCTGCTGATACAAAAACGTCTACTTCTGCTCCTTCTTCTATTTGTTTTTGAAGAGTTCCTGATGCACCGAAGTTGAATGTTAGCTTAACTCCTTTTTCTGACTCATATATGTCTTTTAATTCACCATAAGCTTCTGTCAAGCTTGCTGCTGCACTTATAGTAAGTTCTACCGGTTTGGAACTTTCATTTTGACTAACATTTTCACCTGGTTTATTGTTGTCTATGCTGCTATCTGGTTTACCGCTTGAGCATCCATAAAGCCCAAAAGCTAATACGAATATCAATAATAATGATACTACTTTTTTCATAAATATACATCTCCTTTTGTTAAATTAGTTTAGTATTTAGATTCAGTGTTTCCATTATACAAAAACCATCTTTTTAAATGTAATATGGTCTTTGAATACCATGTAGACGTTAGTGCTCTCATATATAACGTTATACTTTTGTTAGTATAACGACGAGCAAAAAAATTAAAATATTTCATCGTAAATTTTTAAAATAGCTTCTTCTACTCTTTTTTCAAGCTCTTCATATTTGTCTATTAGTGCTTTACCTTCTTCTGTAAGAGTAGAGCTACCTCCATCTATCCCTCCTATTGTTTTATCGAGTATTTTGAAACCAAGTGATTTTTCCAAATTAGAAATAAGCCCCCAAGCCTTGCTGTATGACATATTCATGGACATAGCGGCCTTTCTAAGTGAACCCATTTTTTCTGTTCTTTGTAAAAGTTCCTTTGGTCCTTTTCCAAAAACCTTAGTTTCGTCTTCTGTTAGCCATATTCTCCAACCTATGTTCATAAAAATCAACCACCTATTAGCCTGATATATGGATTATATCATATGAATATTGTGATTTCAATAACAAGGTAATTTTTATAGGAATTTATAATAGAGGAATTATGGATATATATCTTAAATATAATTAAAAGCCAGCAGAAAAATTCACATATCTGCTGGCTCTATAAAATATTTATCTTTCTCTCGAAATTACTTGTTTGATTACCTTGACAACTTCTCCTATAAGCTTTATGTAGGTAGTGGCATCTACTGTACTATCTTTTATTGCTTCTATTGTGTCACTTAAATTTTCTCCTACTACCTCTACTGTACCTACGGCTATTTCCATACCATCGTTGATATTTTCTGTAATAGAGTTTACGTTATCTACTATTTCTGGTAGTACTGGCTCGATATCATCAATGATATCTTTTGCTTTTGAACTAATTTCATTCACATTCTTACTTATTTCAGGTAAATTTGAAATAGTTTCTTTTACTGACTTTTCATTTTCATCTACAATTTGCTTTACTCTCTTAAGTAGTCCGTTTAGGTTCTTTAGTGCTATAGTTAGTTGTACACCAAAAACTATGACTACTAAAGAAACTACTAGCATCAAAAGTTCTTTAACAGTAATTGTCGCATCCATAATGTACCCCCCAAATATTGTTTTCTATTGTATTCCTTATTTGTGTATTCGGTACATGTTAGTTGTTTTCCTCTTTTTTGTCTTCACAATCACACTCTTCATGTTCTTCTAATTCATAGCAACATTCTTCTTCACAGCATTCGCAGTCGTTATTTTCTTTTTTATTTTTTACTTCTTCTATTTTTTCCTTTATGCTTTTTTCAATCTCTTCTTTCTTTTCCTTTAAAACTTGAGCTGAATCTTTTATTGTTTCTTTTACTGCATCTGTTGTTTCTTTAGTCTTTTGTACAATATCTTCTCTAGTTTCTTTTCCTGACTTTGGTGCAAATAGCAACCCAGTCACTGCTCCTAAAGCTGTACCTACTGCTGTACCCACTGCCACCTTTTTAGCAGTTTCCTTTTTGGCTTTTCTTTCTTTTTCTTTTCTTGATTTTTCAAATAATTGTTTAATTGGCATTCTGCAACCCCCTTTTCTGTTTAGATTAAATTTTACATCTAT
>CAZUFW010000082.1:4086-7184 GCA_964619895.1 uncultured Clostridia bacterium
TTATGTTCTGCAATAGCTCTTGCACTTCTATCGTTACCACAAACATTATTTTCTGGCAAAGTTTTTGCAAAATAAGAAACCTGTGTATAACAAATTGAGTTATACACAGGTTTAACTATTTCAGATTGAGCTTAACAGTATAATTATTAAGATTATCTTAGCTTTATATTCATAATATTATCTCTGCCCTTTTCTACATTCCCTTTATTTGTTGATAAGCTATGTACTACTTCCATGTTAGTTATTATTATAGGGCTTATAACAGATTTAGCGTTTTTTATAATATATTCTAAATCAAATTCTAAAAGCTTATCTCCTTTTTTGATCTTATCTCCTCCAGATACAAAGCTTTTAAATCCGTTCCCTTTTAAGTTCACAGTGTCTAAGCCTACATGTATTAAAATCTCAATTCCTTCTGTTGTTAATATTCCTATTGCATGATTTGTAGGAAAAACTTGAATAATCTTTCCATGACATGGTGCTACTACAATCCCCTTTGATGGTCTTATTGCTACCCCATCTCCTACCATCTTTCCCGAAAATACTTCATCAGGAACTTTATCTATTTCTACAATTTCTCCAGTCATGGGAGCTACAATTTCAATATTTCTTTTTCTATTAAATAAGTCAAACATTTTTTTATGCCTCCTATCTGTTTACAGATCTGGCCATTCTCCTGTAAGTATGCCTTTTCCCTTTAATTGCTATTGAATAAATCATAATATTCTCTGGTGTTGCCATGCCCATGGACATTCCAGAATCCCCCAAATGATGAATATCTGTTCCAGTCATTTTGCTGTATAATGCTATGTTCTTTATAGTTAGTTCATCAGAGCCTTCTTGTGAAGTGCCTATAGATGTCATTGCTAGTTTTCCAAAGGAATGTATGTATTCAATAAGGTCTCTAATATAATCTACCGTCATACCTGGTACTGTCCCTGGGGCAGGTAAAAGAACTATATCACAGCCTGCTGCAATAAAATCCTTTATTATATCTTTGGTTATTAGCTTACTTCCTACTTCATTTCCGCTTCCAGCAGCATGCATTTTGCCTGCTACTATTATGATTTCATCTCCAATAGAAGCTTTAGTCTCTTTGATTGCGTTGACAATCTGTTCATTTGTAACGCCAGTTTTGGGATTGCCAGTAAATACTACCATATCTGCGCCTTGACTCAAAGCCTTCTTTACATTCTCAACAGTACCCATCCTGCCTTCTGAGATAGACTCCCTTTGTTCAATTGTTTCGGCATCTATATCTATAGGCTCTAGATTAACTCCTACAAGTCTACCAGTCAGCCTTTTTACTTCACTAATAACACCTTCTCCTTCATCAACTAGAAGTCCTGCTATCTTCGGATGATTTACATCATATAAGTTCAATAAAATTATATCTGCTCCAAAAGCAGATGCAAGCTCTGCATTACTAACATCCCATAAAAGTGGAGGAGCTATAGTTATGATTTCGGAAACTATGGTTCTTCCTTCTGCACTTTTTATACTTAGAAGCTTTTCCTCTTTATTCATATTGGCAATGTCCGATGCGTTTAAATCTAATATTCTTTTTAGCATTTTATACATCTCCTTAATTATATTTATAAACTTCTGTATTGATATAATTAGATATAATAAAAATTTAAATAATTATATCAATACAGACAATAGGAATATAAAATATTAGAATGAATATGGTGGCTATTTTATAAGCCACCATATTCTTTTTAAGTCTCTAAGTATACCTAAGCTTTTCTAGACATCTTCTTTAAGTAATCTTTGATTTCTTCCGCTATTATATCTGCCTTTGTTCCAACTATTACCTGCATATTTCTCTTAGTTGGTCTCAATACACCTGATGCTCCAATTTTCTTTAACTCTGCTTCGTTAACCTTATCTCCATCATTAACTGTTAATCTTAATCTTGTTATACATGAGTCTAATTCAACTATGTTTTCAGCTCCGCCTAAGGCATCTACAAATAACTTAGCAACTCCGTGTAGGCCTTTTTCATCTATCAGAGCATCTAGTCCTTCTCCTTCTTCATCGATTCTTCCTGGAGTTGGAAGATCAAGTTTCTTAATTACAAATACGAATAGTACATAGTATATTACTCCAAAAATAAGTCCAATAGGAATTAACCACAAGCCTTTAGTTGCTAGCCCCATGTTAAGGAAGTAGTCTATTGCTCCAGCAGAAAATCCAAATCCGTGTTTAATACCAAGAACTTGACAAACGGCCATTGCAGCTCCTGTTAAAAGTGCGTGAACCACATATAATACTGGTGCTAAGAACATAAACATAAATTCAATTGGTTCAGTTATACCTGTTAAAAAAGCAGTAAATCCTACTCCAAATAATAAACCTCCAACAGATTTTCTATTTTCTGGCTTAGCAGTTCTATACATAGCTAGAGCTGCTGCAACAAGACCAAACATCATAACTGGATAGAAACCTGTCATAAATCCACCAGCAGTTGGGTCACCAGCAAAGAATCTGTGTAGATCTCCTGTAGCACCATTGTACTCCCCAAATATGAACCATACTATACTGTTTATTACATGGTGTAATCCTAAAGGTATTAGTAGTCTATTTAAGAAACCAAATACAAAAACTCCTGCTGCACCAGCACCTATCATCCAATTTCCTGCTGAATCAATAACACCTTGTATTGGTGGCCAAATAAAACCAAAAATAAGAGCTAAAATAATACATGCAAATGATGTAACAATAGGAACGAATCGCTTTCCACCAAAGAAGCCAAGCCAATCAGGAAGCTTAATATTATGGTATTTATTGTATAGATTACCAGCTACAACACCTGCAATAATTCCAGCTAATACGCCCATATTAATATCTGGATTTATAGCCTTAGCCCCTGATGTAATAACAAAATAACCTACTGCTCCTGCAAGACCTGCTGAACCAGCATTATCCTTTGATAAACCAACAGCTACTCCTATTGCAAATAATAGTGCAAGATTTGCAAAAATTGCATCACCTGTTGCCATAACAAAAGGAATATTAAGTACGTCTCCTGCTCCTAATCTTAACAATAGTGCAGCTACAGGCATTACTGCAACTGGAAGCATTAATGCTTTACC
>CAZUFW010000083.1:0-7081 GCA_964619895.1 uncultured Clostridia bacterium
TATATTTATATCAAGTACCTTACCTATTTTACTCATTTTTTTATCCTCCTTAATTATATACAACGGCTAAATATTTTAAGACTAAAACTTTAGTTTTTATTCTTTTCTAATATATTCTCCTGATTTACCACCAGTTTTTTTAATAAGCTTTATATCACTTATTATCATATCTTTGTCTACTGCCTTGCACATATCATATATAGTAAGTGCTGCTAGAGAAACTGCAGTTAATGCCTCCATCTCTACGCCTGTTTTCCCTACAGTCTTTACTTCTGATTCTATCTCTATACTATCTTCTAAAATATTGAATCTTATATCAGCGCCTGTTAAGAAAATATTATGACACATAGGAATTAGGTCGCTAGTTTTTTTTGCACCCATTATTCCTCCAACTTGAGCTACCGAAAGGACATCGCCCTTCTTTATTAATCCTTCTTTTATCAAGTTAATTGTTTCTTTTTTCATTTTGATAACGCCTGTGGCTACTGCTATTCTCTTTGTATCATCTTTTTCACTGACTTCTACCATGTGTGCTCTTCCACTTTCATTAAAATGAGTAAACTCCATGCTTTACCCTCCTATTTGATACATACTATCATTTATATATTGTCCATCCTCTAAATGATGTGCTTCTGGCTTTTGTTTTACTGCATCTAAAATAACTTTCTCTATGTCTTCACCTTTTCTTAGCTTGTCCTTCAGATCTATCTCTTCATTAGAATGAAGACATAGCTTTAGTTTGCCTTGCGAAGTCAGTCTAACTCTATTACAGTACTCACAGAATTTACATGATATAGGGTTTATTATGCCTACTCTTCCTTTTGCATTTGGGAGTTTATAATAAACGGCTGGTGACGATTGATCTAAACGTTCTACTTTTTCCAATTCCTTTACTTTATCTAATATTATTTCGTTAGATACAAAGTTTTCCTCAGCCCATTGTGATGCTTCTCCTACAGGCATTAGTTCAATAAATCTTACATCTATTTCTTCAGTCTTTGTTAAATTAACTAAGTCTTCTATTTCATCTACATTAAATCCTCCAATTAAAACAGTATTAATTTTTATTGGAGTTAGCCCAGCAGATTTAGCTTCTTCTATTCCCTCTAGTACGTCTTGTAGCGTTCCACCTCGAGTTATCTGTGAATATTTTTTCTCATCTAAGGTGTCTAAGCTTACATTTATACGATTAAGGCCAGCTGCTTTTAAATCTCTAGCATATTTTTTTAATAATATGCCATTAGTAGTCATAGCTAAATCTTTTACACCATCTAGCTTGCCTATCTTTTCCACTAGGCCTACTATTCCTTTTCTTGTAAGGGGCTCCCCACCTGTAAGCCTAATTTTATTGACACCTAATGATACAAATACCTTTGCTACTTCATATATTTCTTCTAGGGACAATACCTCTTTATGCTCAACCTTACATATACCTCTTTCAGGCATACAATATTTACATCTTAAGTTACACAAGTCCGTTAAAGATATACGAAGATAGTTTATAGTTCTTCCATATGAATCCTTCATTTTATCACCCACTCTATATTAAAATTACTTCTCCTGTCCTATCAAGTTCATATCCTCCAAGAGACATGATCCTTTTCTTGAATTCTTCAGATTTTAAGGTTTTAATGAATTCCATTACTCTCTCATCTTCTAGAATTTCTTGTGTGACTAAAAAGTCATAATCTTCATACCCTACACTTACAAATTCTAAATCTAGTGCTTTAGCTGCAGAATAAATTCCTAGGCCAGTTGTAGCAGAGCCTGTTTTCACAGCTGTAGCTACTGCCATATGAGTAGTCATTTCTCTATCATATCCCTTAATATCAGAAGGATTTATATTATTTTTGTTAAGATAATAATCTAATAAAATTCTTGTTCCAGCACCTCTTTGCCTATTTACATAAACTACGTCTTTTCTTGTTAAATCTTTAAAGTCTTTTATATTGTTTTTATTTCCCCTTTCTACAATAAAACCTTGAAGTCTTTTCACTCCTTTTATTATAGCCATTTTATTTCCCGGGAAATATTTCTTAACGTAGCTTATATTGTAATCCCCAGTCTCTGTATCAAGTAAGTGAATTGGAGATATGTGACATTCCCCTCTTCTCATTGCCAATATGCCACCCATGCTTCCAACGTGTCCCGAAGTAAGCTTTATCATATCTGCAATTACATCCATTATAAGGTCATGACTTCCTATGGAAACTAAAGTTTCTTTTATGCTATTTAAAGTCTTTAATAGTTTAACATCAACTAGATCTCCCGCCTCAACTCCTTCAACATTTTGTGGTATAATTGCTATCCCATCTGCCTTGACTAAACTCATAGTAACTCCTGCCCCTCCTGGTAATGGGGTAGCTATAAGCTTATCATTTACATATCCTAAATTTACCCTTACTAATTCTTTGTTTTTTAGTGAAGATATTATCCGTTTTGATACATTTGCTTTAACAATTAACTCTCTTTCTTCTTCAAGTCCTATATATTTTAATATTAAAGGTTTAACAAAAGTATCAAAGACTAAAAAAGCAGATACGGGATATCCTGGTATTCCTATAACGGGTTTGCCTTGTATAATTCCAAGGATTGTAGGCTTACCTGGTTTTAGAGCAACTCCATGAACAACTACTTCCCCAATCTCTTCTATTATCTTGACTGTAAAATCCTTTGTTCCAGCAGATGAACCTGCATTTACTAATAGAATATCATTTTCGCTTATACCTTTCAATATTACATTTTTTAGAGACTGATATTTATCTTCCATAGGACTATATCTATTTGGAATCCCGCCATATTCTTCAATTAACCCTTCAAAAACCCTTGAGTTTGAATCAAGTATTTTTCCTATAGTCAAGCTATTGATATCATCAATTATTTCTGTTCCAGTTGGTAATATCCCAACTCTAGGTTTTTTATATGCTTTTATTGTTTGAACTCCACCTGAAATTAGTGCTCCAATGTCTATTGGTCTTATTTTATGTCTTGATGGAATTATCATTTCTGTAGCTACTATATCTTCTCCTATAGGTCTTATATGTTGCCAAGGATGAGCCGCCTTTAGTATTTTTACTTTACCTTCTCCTAATTCTATTACGTCTTCTATCATAATTACTGCATCATAAGGTTCTGTTACAGGGTTACCTGTATTTATATAGATAAAGTCTTTGCCTTGCTCTAATATTTTGGGATTAGCATCACTAGCGCCTTCTGTATCTAATGATTTTACTAATATACCATCCATTGCTGCTGCATTATAATGTGGAGATGAGGACTCTGCATATACTGCCTCATATGTAACCCTCCCTAATGCTTGAAGAGTTTGTACCTCTTCATATTTATACCCACTAAATACTCTTTCATAATATTTTTTTTTCGCTTCATCAACATCGGTATTACCTATATATACATTTCTCTCTTCCTTTTTCATAGCTTCCCCCGCTTTCTATTGTATTTCTTACCCAAAATCATAGTTCACCAACTATAAATCGCTATAAACTATAAAAAGTACACATCTCTTATTTCCCCTTTATAGATTCCCTCCTCATGAGGTTCTAATACAATATATCCATCAGATTTTGAAAGCAATGTAATCATTCCTGATTTTCCGAAACTAGGCATTGCATATGTTTTTCCGTCTCTCTCTACTATTTTCACCATTTGATAAGTCTCTTTTCCAGGTGAAGAAGGAAAGTTAAAATCAAGTATAGCACTTGTCTTATTTTTATTTTCTCTTATGCTCATTACCTGTTTAATAAAGTACTCAACAAATACCTTAAATACTATTATAGATGACACAGGATGACCAGGTAGTCCAAATATTGCCTTGCCCTTTCCTTCTCCTATAATCGTAGGCTTACCTGGCTTTATAGAAACTCCATGAATAAATACGCCATTGCCATTAAAGGAATTAATAACCTTACTAGTATAGTCTCTAGTTCCTACGGAACTCCCCCCTAAAATAATGACAATATCCGATATATCAAGTGCCTTGTCCATACTATTTCTAAGTAATTCAAAATCGTCTTTTACAATATTTCTCCCTACAACTTCTCCACCTAGTTTAGTTATTTGTGCATAAAGAGCATAGCTGCTTATATCTCTCACTTTTCCCATTGTAAGCTCTTCGTTTATGTCTACTATTTCATCTCCAGTTGATATTATAAAAAATTTAGGCTTTTTATATACTTTTACCTTTGATATTCCAAGAGCAGCTAAAACACCTATATCTTGAGGAGTAAGCCTTTTTCCCTTTTCTATGATTTTTTCCCCTTCTTTTATATCATCACCTTTTAAAATCAAGTTTTCTCCAAATGAAAGAGGCTTATATACCATAAGAGTTGAATCATCTAGTTTTTCTGCGTGCTCAATCATTATAACTGCATCTGTTCCCTCTGGTAGCATTCCACCTGTTGGTACATATACTGATTCCCCACTTGATATTTTCATCTCTGTTTTTTCTCCCATTCTAACTTCTCCTAAAAGAGTTAAGAAGCTAGGTATAGATTCGCTGGCTCCATGAGTATCTGAACTTTTAACTGCATATCCATCTACAGTAGAACGATTAAAGTCTGGTACATTTCCATTTGCTATAATATCATTTGAGAGCACTCTATCAACTGCATCTAATATATGAACTTCTTCTGATTCAAATCTATGCTCTTCAAATATCTCTAACATTTTCTTCTTTCCTTCTTCAACGGAAACTATATTAAAAAAGTCCATCCTATAAACTCACCCTTCCTTTTTCAAGGTAAATAAAATTATCGCATAGTCTTTCTGATTGCTCCAAGTTATGTGTCACAATTATGACTGTTGCCCCTGTTTCTTTATTGAATCTTACTATTTCCCTTTCTAGAATTTTAATTGATTCTGGATCTATATTTGATGTGGGTTCATCTAATAAAAGTAGTTCAGGATCAAATACTAAAGCTCTAGCCAATGAAACTTTTTGAGACTCACCACCAGAAAGCAAATGTCCGCTCTTTTCTTTAAGATCATTTATTTCCAATCTATCTATGACCTTATTAACTCTTTTTTTCGTCTCTATCTTGCCTAATTTTCTAATCTTTAAAGGATATTCGATATTTAAGTACACATTCCTTCTGAAAAGATAGGGTTTTTGAGCAACTAAAGCCATCTTATCATAAGGCTTTATTCTTGTGACCCTAGAGTCATAAGCCACTGTTCCCAAATATTTATCATCTAATCCTGCTATTATATGGAGTAAGGTACTTTTACCAGAGCCATTTGGTCCGGTTATTCCTGTTATCTTTCCTTTTTCAATTTCTAATGAATCTATATCTAATACTAATTTTGTGTCATAGTATTTTTGGATATTGCTTAAAGAGATTTTCAAATTAATCCTCTCCTTGATAAGAGTATATTAAACTATTTACCCCAAATGAAATTATCAAAAGGACTATTCCTAATGCGATGGCCATTGGATAATCTCCCATAGAATTCATCATGGAAATTGTTGTTGTAATAACTCTAGTATGTCCTTTTATGTTTCCTCCAACTATCATAACTGCCCCAACCTCTGAGATAGCTCTTGAAAAAGCTGTTGCTACATTAACTAAAATATCTATTTTCAGCTCCCTAATTATAAGTATTACTATATCAAGCTTTTTTGCTCCCAAGGTTTTGCCTGTTTTTTCTATAATCTTTCCTCTGTTTTTTGAAAGATTATATGTAAGCCCAAATATTAGAGGTGTTACTAATATTGTTTGAGCAATTATCATAGCTGTAGGGGTATAGAGTAAATCTAAAAAGCCTAAAGGCCCTCTTCTTGAAAGAATGATAGCAACTAATAATCCAACTATTACTGAAGGAATACTCATTAAGGTATAAGTTATTCTTGAAAACAAGCCCTTTCCTTTAAATTCTTTTATCCCTAGATAAACGCCTAAGAGTATGGCCCCTATAGAAGAAATAATAGTAGAAATAGATGATACAAAAAGAGATAATAATATTATTTTATATACTTCTTTATCTAAACTTATAAGCAGGTTTCCAGCCTCTTTAAATCCACTTAATATATAGTCCAATCTTATCACCTTCTATATATAATAAGAAAAAAATAGCTACATGCTGCCCTTAAGGCTAAGCATGCAGCTAATAAGTTTTCATAAAATTTTATTGGTTATGCAATTAACACCCATTGCCATGCTATTTGTTTATAGTACAGCTAGGTAATTTATTTTGCATTTGGTACAAATAGTGGCATTCCATACTCTTCTACACCGTATTTTCCTATTAGGTCTTGTCCCTTTTTAGACAACATCCAATTCATAAATGCTTTTGCTCCTTCAGCATTTATTTTGTCATTTTTTTCTGGATTTACTGGTATTATACCATATTGATTAAATAAATTCTTGTCTTTTTCTATTATTATATCAAGATCTAATGTATTTCTTAAGCTTAAGTAAGTTGCCCTGTCAGTTAATGTATAGGCTTCTTTTTCAGAAGCTATTTTCAATACATCAGCCATACCACTACCTGCTGATATGTACCATTCCCCTTGTGGCTCTATGCCTGCTTCTTTCCATATTTCTAATTCTTTTTTATGAGTACCTGAATCATCGCCTCTAGATACGAATTTAGATTGATTTTCAGATATAGTTTTTAAACCTGTAAGTATATCATTTGATGAATTTTCTTTTAATTTCAATGGATCATCCTTTGGTCCAACTAGTATGAAATCATTATACATTACGTCTTTTCTTTCTAATCCATGACCTTCCTTCACAAACTCTTCTTCTGATGCTTTTGCATGAACAAGAAGTATGTCTGCTTCACCGTCTTTTCCCATTTGAAGAGCTTTACCAGTACCTACTGCCACAACCTTAACTTCTACCCCCGTATCTTCTGTAAACTTGGGAAGTAAATAATCTAGTAAACCACTATCTTGTGTACTAGTTGTTGTTGAAAGTATAATGCTGCCGCCTATTTTTTTGTTCGCTGAACACCCAACTAATAAAGTGAATACTAGTAAAATACTTAAAGTTACTACTAAAAACTTTTTCATTTTAGCTATTCCCCCTTTTTTTGTTTTCCGTTTTTGGATTAATTCGCA
>CAZUFW010000084.1:0-4931 GCA_964619895.1 uncultured Clostridia bacterium
TTCTAATAGTGGCTAGTTTAATTCACAATCCAGACATATTGTTTTTAGATGAGCCATTATCTGGACTTGATGCTAATAGCGTTATGATTTTCAAAGAAATCTTGGCCTTATTAGCTGAACAAGGAAAGACAATCTTCTATTCATCTCACATTATGGAAATAGTAGAAAAGATAAGCGATAGAATACTCTTAATAAATAATGGGCAAATAGTTGCTGACGGTACTTTTGAAGAACTAAAAGAGCAAAGCAAAGAAGGTTCACTTGAACAGATTTTTAATCAGCTTACAGGTTTTACTAAACACAAAGAAATAGCAGACGAATTTGTATCTCTGTTACAGGAGGTATAAAAATGGGAGATTTTAAATCTTTGAAGATTCTTGATAAATTTAGGACTTTGTTTGAAAAAATAGGGGTAAATTATAAAGTCATGAGGGCCATATTAGAAATTAAATTGACTATGGACGGAAGAAGAGTACCTGCTGCATTAGGGAACTACAATGATAAGGGTAAAGATGACAATTTATTCAAAAAATCTTTAATTTCTTATGGAGTAATGGGCATATTTATTATGATTTTTGTAATTATTCCTATTCCAATATATGCCGGCATGAGCATAAGCTTTGGAATGCTTATGTTTATGATCTTGACAACCATGATATCAGATTTTTCGGCAGTATTATTAGATGTAAAAAGCAAGAACATCCTTTTATCAAGGCCTATAGATGAAAAAACCTATAATATGTCAAAAATAGTTCATATATTCATATATATGTTTACATTGACCATAGTAATGGCAGGTCCTTCTTTAATAGCCGGCACTATAAGACATGGGATACTATTTTTCCCTATTTATTTCATTGAGCTAATACTTATTTCAGGCTTTATTATCTTTTTAACATCACTATTATACAGCCTAATTTTAAAATATTTTGATGGGGAAAAGTTAAAGGATATTATAAATTATTTTCAAATAATCCTTTCAGTTGTAATGATTGTAGGATATCAATTAATAGGAAGAATGTTTAACTTTATCGATTTAAAAGTCGTTGCAAACCCAAAATGGTGGAATTTTCTGTTGCCTCCTGCATGGTTTGCAGCACCATATGAAGTGCTTATAAATGGGAATTATAATAGTTGGTATGTGTATTTAAGTTTAGCTGCATTAATAATACCTGTATTATCCTTGCTTATCCATACACAGATAGTAATGCCTAATTTTGAAAACAATCTTCTAAAGCTAAACAGTAGTAGTGAAAAAGGTAGTAGCTCAGCAGAAAGGAAACAAAGATTTCATAAAAAAATTGCAGGCCTTTTCTGCTATAATAAAACAGAAAAAATATTTTTTAGATTTTCGCAAAATTTGTTGTCAAATGAAAGAAAGCTTAAGCTTAAAATTTATCCATCATTGGCTTTTGCTGCTGTCCTTCCTTTTTTGACTATGCTAAATTATATTAGAAGGGGTACTACATTTACTGAAATACTTTCTTCATTAGGCCAAGGTAAAGCATATCTTGGTATATATTTAAGCATACTCATGTTAAGTACTACAGTTGCGTATATAGAATTAAGCGAAAACTATAAAGGAGCTTGGATATATAAGGTCTTGCCTATAGAGTCTCCAGAATTTATCTATAAAGGTGCCGTTAAAGGATATATATTCAAATATTGTGTAGGGATTTTAACATTTGTCAGTTTAATATTTCTAATTATATCTAAATTTAGTATAATACTTGATGTAGTGCTGATGTTTATTAATATGATGCTTATAACGGCAATTATTTTTAAAAGTAGAGAAAAAAGACTTCCTTTTAGCGAAGATGCAAGTAAAATAGAAAAACAGGGAGCAGGCTCTTTCTTTTTAATTATGTTAATTTTGGGAGTAACTGCTGGGCTTCATATACTTATGAGAATGAATTCTATTTTATTTGCAGCATATATAGTGGTGGCTTTTGTAGCAACATTATTTATGTGGAGGAGAGCATTTAAAATTAATTGGGACACATTAAATTAACTTAAACTTAACCTTAAATTGAGGTGATAAAATGAATAGAATAGCTGGGAAAGGCTGCGAGACAGTAGTACCGTCTTCAGACAGAAAACCATTAGATGAAATAGAGAGAAGCATTATAAAAAAATACAGGAAGCAAATCTGGTCAAAGTTTATTAAGGCCATAAAAGATTATGAGTTAGTAAATGAAGGAGATAGAGTTGCAGTAGCCATATCAGGAGGCAAAGATAGTCTACTGATGGCAAAGTTATTTCAGGAGCTTCACAGACATGGGCATGTTCCTTTTGAAGTTGAGTTTATAGCCATGGACCCTGGATATCATCCTGATATTAAAGAACTTTTAATAGAAAACTGTAAGTATTTAGATATACCAGTTCACATTTTTGAATCAGGTATTTTTGAAATAGCTGATAAAATGGCAAAGGACTATCCTTGCTATATGTGTGCAAGGATGAGAAGAGGAGCCCTCTATAACAAAACTAAAGAATTAGGATGCAATAAGCTGGCACTTGGACATCATTTCAATGATGTTATAGAAACAACATTGCTAAATGTATTATATTCAGGTAACTTTAAGACAATGCTTCCAAAGCTTAAAGCAGCTAACTTTGAAGGCATAGAGCTTATTAGACCATTATATTATATTGAGGAAGTCAGTATTAAACGCTTTATTGAATACAGTGGTATCTGGCCTTTAAATTGTGCATGTATGGTAGCTGCCGAAAGAATAGGAAATAAACGATATGAGATAAAAGATTTAATAGAAGAACTAAAAAAGAATTTTGAAAACGTGGATAGATCCATATTTAAAGCAGCGCAAAATGTCAACATGGATTCCATATTAGGATGGGAAAAAGATGGAGAAAAATATTCATATTTAGACTTTTATGAGTAATATTGTTTGAGATCTTTCGCTAAAGCTCAGGATGACAGTTTTCTTGTCACCCTGAGACGGTCAGTATAAGCCTTACTTACGAAGGGTCTTTTAAAGCATTGTTTAAAAAAATATATTGGGGGAATGGTTAATGGACAAAAATGTAATGTTTGTTGTTGACGAGAGAGTAAAAAGAACTATTAAAAACTTACAGAAAAACAACATGAATGGTTACTATGTTCAAACAGAAGAGGAAGCTCTTAAAAAAATAGAAGAGCTAATATCAGAGGGGGATACTGTATCTGTTGGAGGTTCAATGACACTTTTTGAAACAGGAGTTATCAACTTACTTAGAAACGGCAAATACAATTTCCTTGACAGATATAAAGAAGGCCTAACTCCTGCAGAGATAAAAGAATTGTATAGAAAAAGCTTTTTTGCCGATGCATATTTTACTAGCAGCAATGCAATTACTGAAAATGGGGAAATCTATAATGTAGATGGCACTGGAAATAGGGTCGCAGCTATGTTGTATGGACCAGATAAGGTAATAATCATAGTAGGTAGAAATAAGCTAGTAAAAGACTTAGATCAAGCTATTTTAAGAGTTAAAGAAACAGCTGCTCCTGCAAATAATGTAAGACTTAATAAAGATAATCCTTGTACTAAAGTAGGATATTGTATGGATTGCAAGCAAGAGAGTAGAATATGCAACGAATATACTGTAATCAAGAGGCAAGGAAACAAAGATAGGATTCATGTAATCATAGTAAATAAGGAATTAGGGTATTAAATAATAATCCCAGGTCTGTAAATAGACCTGGGATTTATAGATGTTAAAGATATTATTTATTTGAAATTTGGCTTTTCAACTTTATTGCCAGCTACATATCTTTCAACAATATTTCTATCATCACCTAAATAGATGAATCTTTGTAGGCGCTCTTCAAGGGTCAAATCGTCACCAAAGAAGTTAGAATCATCTATTACTAGAGCATCAAACTCATATCCCTCTTCAAAACTACCTACTTTACCAAAGAATTTGCCGCCGCCTTTAGTGCCAAGATAGAATACTTCTGATGTTGTGAGAGGAGCAAGCTCTTTATTAGTTTCAAGCCATTTAATCTTAGACACTTGTGCAGCAACTGCCATTACATTTGGTATAGAGATTTTGTGTCCTCCGCTAATATCAGAACCAAGACCAACATTTACACCATTATCTAGAAAATGTCTAACAGGCATTATTCCACTAGAAAGATTTAGGTTAGAATGAGGACAGTGTGCAACGTAAACCTCATTATTTTTCATTAAAGCAACTTCTTCTTCAGTATTATATATACAATGAGCCATTACAGTAGGCTTTTGACCAAATAGGCTATAGCAATCATATACACTCGCATAGTTTTTATGCTCTGGATGAAGTTCTTTAACCCATTCAACCTCTCCAGTGTTTTCAGAAAGGTGAGATTGTATAGGTACATCAAATTCTTTTGCCATTTTTCCAAGTTCCTGAAGAAGCTCTACTGTACAAGTAGGTACAAATCTAGGAGTAATAATTGGCTTAACAAGCTCTGACTTGCCAATGTGCTTTTCTAGGTACTCTCTAGTATCATTTGCAGATTGCTTGGAATCTTCTACTATAAAATCAGGACAATTTCTATCCATATTTACCTTACCTACATAGGCCCCTAATCCTGCTTCTACAAGCAAATCAAATAATAGGGCTGTAGCTTCTTTATGAATACTAGCAAATATTACTGAACGAGTAGTTCCATTTTTCCAAAGCTCTTCTACAACTCTTGAATATACTTTTCTTGCATAATCTAAGTCCCTGTATTTAGCTTCTTCTGGGAAGGTATATTCCTCAAGCCAAGGGAGCAATTCTTTATCAAGACCTAATCCAGCGTTAGGAAATTGTGGCGCGTGTAAATGTAAATCAACGAAACCTGGAATAATTAATTTATTTCCAAAATCCTTAACTGAAACATCTTTGTATTCTTCTGGTATTTCTGAAACTACTTTTTTTACTTTGTTATTTTCAACAATGAT
>CAZUFW010000084.1:4941-6333 GCA_964619895.1 uncultured Clostridia bacterium
ACCGTTTTCCATCAAGTTAAATTTTTCAGGTGATTCAGTAAATATTATATATCCCTTGTATATTTTAATATTGCTTTTTTCTAGTTTCTGGTCCATGAAACCAACTCCTTACCAATAATAGTTTATTAGTCATTCTTAGCTTAATTATACCCTATTTGTCATAGATGATTCAAGAAATAGGATTTAAAGAGTAAACACATTGAAAATGCAGGCGCAGAGGGGATTATTTGCAAAAAAGTAATTATGAAAATGTAATAAACAAAAAAACGCTAATAAAGCTAGTAAAATACTTACAAAAGGTTTTATCATTCATTATAAGCCGTTTATGAAGAATTTATAATATAATTTTTGAGCATATTTTTGAAGGAATATAGTAAAAGTTGTAGAAATTATACTAAACATTACTAAGATAGAAATATATATTTGGCAAAAAAACTATTTTAAATAATATTATTTAATTAAAGTATACGTTTTGCTTTTACAAATAAAGGGGGGAAACAATTGGGAGAGATAATTATTCAAAAAGTTATTACAAGAAATCAAGAGAAAGATTTTATTGAACTTCCTTGGAGCATATATAGGGATGATGAGTGCTGGGTACCACCATTAATATCTGATTTCAAAAAAACTATAAGGGGTGAAAATAATTCATTAGTACAAAGTGGTCCTTTTGAACACATAATTGCATATAGAAACCATAAAGCTTGTGGTAGGCTATGTGTAGGTATTAATAATGACTTAAATCGTGCAAAAAGCTATAGAGAAGGATACATATCTTTGTTTGAGTGTATAGATGATTATAACGTGGCTAGTGAAATGTTTGATTATGCTAGCAATTGGCTTAGGGAAAGAGGTATGGAAAGAATTATTGGACCAATATCACTTCCAAATGGCGATGATTATAGGGGACTTATAATAGATAACTTTACCGATCCGACACTTGTAATGAATACATATAATAAGAGCTATTATAAAAATCTTTTTGAGAAATATGGATTTTATAAATATTGGGATTGTTATGCATATCGCTATGATATGGAAGATGAAATTGAAGAGAGATATAAAAATTATGTACCATATGCAATGGAAAAATATAAGTTTAGAGTTGATAAAATAGACCTTAAAAATATAAAAAAAGAAATGACAGATGTAAAGAAAATAATTGATGAGGCTATGCCAAAGGAATGGGATGATTTTATTCCTCCAACAGATGAAGAAATAGAAATTATCGGCAAAAGTTTAGTACCTGTAGCAGACCCTGATCTTATATACATAGCTAGAACAGAAAGGGGAGAGCCCATAGGTTTTAATATAGCCTTACCAGACTATAATCAAGTGCTAAAAAAAATGAATGGAAGACTCTTTCCAATAGGATTTCTAAAATATCTTTAT
>CAZUFW010000085.1:0-6130 GCA_964619895.1 uncultured Clostridia bacterium
GTTCCAATATTTACGTGTGGCTTATTTCTTTCAAATTTTGCTTTTGCCATTTTTTTATTCCTCCCTACTATACAAAATTTTATTTTAAAATAATAAAATGCTAAGCATTATTTACTCATAATTTTTTCAGCTATACTATTTGGTACTGATTCATAATGGTCAAATTGCATTGTATATGTTCCACGACCTTGAGTTTTTGAACGAAGATCAGTTGCATATCCAAACATTTCTGCTAGAGGTACAAATCCTCTTACAACTTGTAGTCCATTTCTTGATTCCATACCTTCTATTCTACCTCTTCTTGAGTTAAGGTCGCCTATTACGTCTCCCATATACTCTTCTGGCATTACAACTTCAACCTTCATATATGGTTCAAGAATTACAGGATTTGCTTTTCTCATACCATCTTTAAATGCCATTGAACCTGCTATTTTAAATGCCATTTCTGATGAGTCAACCTCATGGTATGAACCGTCAAATAAAGTTACTCTAAAGTCAAGAACTTCGTATCCTGCAAGAACACCATTTTGCATAGCTTCTTGGATACCATTGTCAACAGCTGGAATATACTCTTTTGGAATAGCTCCTCCAACGATTTTGTTGACAAATTCATAGCCTTCGCCTGGTTGTCTTGGTTCAAGTCTAATTTTAACGTGTCCGTATTGTCCACGTCCACCAGATTGTCTTGCGTATTTTGATTCAACTTCTACTTCTTTAGTTATTGTTTCTTTGTATGCAACTTGTGGATTACCTACATTAGCTTCTACTTTAAATTCCCTTAGAAGTCTGTCAACAATAATCTCTAGGTGTAATTCACCCATTCCTGCAATTATTGTTTGACCTGTTTCTTGATCAGTATAAGCCTTAAATGTTGGGTCTTCCTCTGCTAACTTTGCCAAAGCTATTCCCATTTTATCTTGGCTTGCTTTAGATTTAGGTTCTATAGCTACTCTAATAACAGGCTCTGGGAATTCCATAGACTCTAGTATTATAGGATTACCTTCATCACAAAGAGTATCTCCTGTTGCAGTGTCTTTAAGTCCTACTGCAGCAGCAATATCTCCTGCATAAACTCTTTCTAGTTCTTCCCTCTTATTTGCATGCATCTGCAATATACGGCCTATTCTTTCTCTTTTACCTTTTGTTGAATTCAATACGTATGAACCTGAATCCAATACACCTGAGTAAACTCTAAAAAAAGCAAGTTTACCTACATATGGGTCTGCCATAATCTTGAATGCTAAAGCTGCAAAAGGCTCATCATCTGAGGATACTCTTTCTTCAACCTCTTCTGATCCTGGTTTAACTCCTGTAATATTTGGAACATCTGTAGGTGCTGGCATATATTCTACTACTGCATCTAAAAGTGGTTGAATACCTCTATTTCTATATGCTGAACCGCATAAAACTGGAGTTACTTTACATGCTATCGTAGCACTTCTTATAGCACCTTTTATTTCATCTACGCTTATTTCTTCACCTTCAAGATATTTCATCATTAGCTCTTCATTTTGATCTGCTACAGCTTCTATTAATGCTTCTCTGTATTCTTTGGCTAAGTCCTCCATATCTGCTGGAACTTCTACTATTTCATAATCTTTTCCTAATTCATCCTTGTATATTCTTGCTTTCATGTTAATTAGGTCAATCATTCCTACAAAAGTATTTTCTGAACCGATTGGTAGCTGTACAGGTACTGCATTAGCCTTTAGTCTCTCTTTCATCATATCAACTGCTCTAAAGAAATCTGCACCTGTAGTATCCATTTTATTTACAAAAGCCATACGTGGAACATGGTACTTATCTGCTTGACGCCAAACTGTTTCTGACTGTGGCTCCACACCGCCTTTTGCACAAAAAACTGCTACTGCGCCATCGAGAACACGAAGAGATCTTTCCACCTCAACGGTAAAATCCACGTGTCCTGGTGTGTCTATGATATTTATCCTATGTCCATTCCATTGAGCTGTAGTTGCTGCAGAAGTTATTGTGATTCCTCTTTCCTGCTCTTGCTCCATCCAATCCATCGTAGCGGAACCTTCATGAGTTTCGCCTATCTTATGAGTTCTACCTGTATAGAATAGTATTCTTTCAGTAGTAGTCGTTTTACCTGCATCTATGTGAGCCATTATACCAATATTTCGAGTTTTTTCTAAAGAAAATTCTCTAGGCACAGTAATCCTCCTTTCTGTTACTTATTTTACATTTATATTTCCATCTAATTGTTAATTTAGTCATAATAATCTATATTAATTACCATCTATAATGAGCAAAAGCTTTGTTAGCCTCAGCCATTTTATGTGTATCTTCTCTCTTTTTAACGCTTGAACCTGTATTGTTAGCTGCATCCATTATTTCTTTAGCTAGTTTTTCACTCATAGTTTTTTCTCCTCTTTTTCTTGAGTACTCTGCTAGCCATCTTAAACCTAATGTCTGTCTTCTCTCTGGTCTAACTTCAACTGGTACTTGGTATGTTGCTCCACCCACACGTCTAGCTTTTACTTCTAATACAGGCATTATATTGTTAAAGCCTTTATAGAAAACTTCTAGCGCATCTTCTCCAGTTTTTTCTTTGATGTAATCAAAGGCATCATAAACTATTTTTTGAGCAACACCTTTTTTCCCATCAAGCATAATTTGATTTATTAATTTTGTAACTACTTTATCTTTGTATATCGGATCTGGACTAACTAGTCTTTTTGGAATATGTCCTTTTCTTGGCACTATTCTTCCCTCCTTAAACATTTAAGATTAATTCATAGGTACTCGACACTTTGAAGCTTGTCGTCAGCGCACTAAAATGCATTTATATAAACAGCCTTTAGCCTATGACGCTAAAACCCCGCATTTTCGTACCTGTTAACATTATTTTTTCTTAGGTCTCTTTGCACCATATTTTGACCTAGATTGCATTCTCTTATCTACACCAGCTGCATCTAAAGTTCCTCTAACGATGTGGTATCTAACCCCTGGTAAGTCTTTAACTCTTCCACCTCTTATAAGAACAACGCTGTGCTCTTGTAAGTTGTGACCTATACCTGGGATATAAGCGTTAACCTCTAGACCATTTGTAAGTCTAACTCTGGCAATCTTTCTTAAAGCTGAGTTAGGTTTCTTAGGTGTTACAGTTCTAACAGATACACAAACCCCTCTTTTTTGTGGTGAATTTACCTTTGTTGTTCTTTTCTTTAGAGAGTTTAAACCTACTCCTAAGTGAGCTGATTTAGATTTGTAGATAACTTCTTCTCTACCTTTTCTTATTAATTGGCTAATTGTTGGCATTAAAGCACCTCCTTCCAAATTTAAAACTATTTCAAAATGGCAGCTACTGCTGCACTTACATCAATATCACAGGCCTTACCTAATTCTTTCATACTTTTAACATATATAATCTCTATAGCTCTTTCATTGCATAAATGAATAATATCCTGTACCACTTTAGGCTCTGCATCTTCTGCTATATACACTGTTTGAACTTCACTGTTATTTATTGCTCTTCTGGCCTGTTTTATACCAACAACCTTTTTAGTATCTTTAAGATTAGTTAGCATTTGAGTCTCCTCCTTCATTAGACATCTCCTTATTAGACATCTAGAAGATTATGCAGCTTTGCTGCATAATCTTCTTTGATTCAAAAGAGTCAACCTGCAATTTTACACACTTATATATTTTATCATCTGTTATAATTAGTGTCAACATTTAAATTATTCTTGCACTATATCTTCATTTATCTCTTCTTCTTGTTTTTTTAAAGCAATATCTTTATATTTCTTCATTCCTGTACCTGCCGGTATAAGTTTACCAATAAGTACATTTTCCTTTAATCCTATTAGCCCATCTTCTTTTCCTTTTATAGCTGCTTCTGTAAGAACTCTTGTAGTTTCTTGGAAAGAAGCTGCTGATAAGAATGATTCAGTGGCTAGTGAAGCCTTAGTAATTCCAAGCAATACTCTTCTGCCTACTGCTGGCTTTCCTGATTGTTCTTCTATTTTTCTGTTAGCATCTTCAAAGTCAAAGATATTAACTAGTCCCCCTGGAAGAAAATCTGTATCGCCTGGTTCTTCAATCTTAACCTTATTTAACATTTGTCTAACTATAACTTCGATATGTTTATCGTTTATGTCAACACCTTGCATTCTATAAACTCTTTGTACTTCTTTTACTAAATATGCTTGAACTCCTGAGATGCCTTTAATTTTTAATATATCATGTGGATTAACTGAACCTTCAGTTATCTCGTCTCCTGCCTCAATAAAGTCTCCTACTTTAACTTTTAGTCTTGAACCGTAAGGAATAGTGTATGTTCTAGAATCGCCATCCCCAGCAGTTACTATTGCTTCTCTTCTTCTTTTTGATTCGTTTAGTGATACAGTACCTGAAATCTCTGTTATAATAGCAAGGCCCTTTGGTTTTCTAGCCTCGAAAAGCTCCTCAACCCTTGGAAGACCTTGAGTAATATCTGCTCCTGCAACTCCACCTGTATGGAAAGTACGCATTGTAAGCTGTGTACCAGGCTCACCAATTGATTGTGCTGCTATTATTCCTACAGCTTCTCCAGTATTAACTATTTGGCCTGTAGCAAGGTTTCTTCCATAACATTTTGAACATACTCCATGTCTTGTTCTACAACCTAGTACAGATCTAGTCTTTACTTCTTCTATGCCAGCATCGACAATTTTGTCTGCTGCATTTTCTGTAATTAACTCTCCTGCAGCTACTATTAGTTTTCCTGTATTTGGATCCATTACATCTTCATATGCATATCTGCCTTCGATTCTATCCCATAGGTCTTCAATAACTTCTTTTCCATCTTTAAATGCTTTAATTGTTATATAGTGATCAGTTCCACAGTCATCTTCTCTTACTATTACATCCTGGCTAACGTCAACTAGTCTTCTTGTAAGGTATCCTGAGTCAGCTGTTCTTAAAGCTGTATCTGCAAGACCTTTTCTAGAACCGTGTGTTGAAGTAAAAAACTCAAGTACTGTAAGACCTTCTCTAAAGTTTGCCCTAATAGGCTGCTCAACAGTCTTACCTGAAGCATTTGCCATAAGACCTCTCATACCTGCAAGCTGTCTAATTTGGTTCTTGCTACCTCTCGCTCCTGAATGAGCCATTATGAATATGTTGTTAAGAGGATCTAGGTTGTTCATAAGTGCTTCAGTAACCTGTTCTGTAGTCTTATTCCAAACCTCTATGACTCTTTCATACCTTTCTTCGTCTGATATAAGTCCTCTTCTGTAAGATTTTTCATATTTATCAACTTTTTCTTCTGCTTCGGATATTAATACTTCTTTTGCTTCAGGAACTACTATATCATCAATACTTACTGTAATAGCACCGATTGTAGAGAAATGGAATCCTGTTGATTTAATGTTGTCAAGTACTATGGAGGTTATTGTATTGCCATGTTTTCTAAAGCATTTTTCAATAACTTTACCTAGCATTTTCTTGTCTACAAGTCTATCTACTTCTAATGAATATTTATCTACTTCTCTATTAACGAATCCTAAATTTTGAGGAATGTTTTTATTAAATATAAATCTACCTACAGTGCTCTCTACTAGTTTTCCTTTATCATTTTCGTCAAGTTTTACTCTAACCTTAACCGTTGCATGTAACTCTACTGCGCCATCATAATATGCAAGCAACATTTCGTCGTAGTCTTTGAAAATCATTCCTTCGCCTTTTTCGCCTGCTTTTTCTACTGTTAAATAGTAACTACCTAGTACCATGTCTTGTGTAGGTGTGGTAATAGGTTTTCCATCCTTTGGCGCAAGGATGTTATTTACAGATAGCATAAGGAATCTTGCTTCGGCTTGTGCCTCCATAGAAAGTGGTACGTGGACAGCCATCTGGTCACCGTCAAAGTCTGCATTATAAGCAGTACATACAAGTGGATGCAGCTTTATAGCTTTACCCTCTACTAGTACTGGTTCAAATGCTTGAATACCAAGTCTGTGTAGTGTAGGGGCACGGTTTAATAGTACTGGATGTTCTTTTATAACTGAGTCCAATACATCCCATACAACTGGCTTAACTTTTTCTACCATTCTCTTAGCACTCTTTATATTATGTGCGTGACCTTCATTTACTAATCTTTTCATAACGAATGGTTTAAATAATTCAA
>CAZUFW010000086.1:0-6000 GCA_964619895.1 uncultured Clostridia bacterium
AATAGGGCTCATGCTAGTAATTCTCGGAGGAGGAGAGCTGTTTACAGGTAACTGTTTAATGACCATGGCTCTTGTTGATAAGAAAATAACAATGAAACAAATGCTTAAGAATTGGTGTCTTGTATATTTAGGAAACTTAATTGGCTCAATAATTTTCGCAGCTTCATTAGTATTTGTTGGTGCTTATAAGCTAGGTAGTCCAATGGCGGAAACCGCTTTCACTATAGCTACAGGAAAAATGTCAGCATCAGTGGCTCAAATAATTGTAAAAGGTATTTTTGCAAACATTCTCGTATGTCTCGCTGTTTGGTTATCATATGGAGCACAAGATATAGCATCAAAAACTATTGCTATGTGGTTCCCTGTAATGATATTTGTTATGCTTGGTTTTGAACACAGTATAGCAAATATGTTTTTCCTTCCACTTGCAAAGTTTTTAGGCTATGATATAACATGGACCCAAATGTGGCTACATAATATTATACCAGCTACAATAGGAAATATTTTAGGAGGAGCAGTAATAATTCCTTTATTATACTATATTGTCTATATATTGCCCCAACGTGAAACTGCCGTTAAAAGTAAATTAGATGCATAACTAAAAAAGCAAAGTGGCTAAATACCACTTTGCTTTTTTATTAACCTCCTCCTACGGGTGGAAATAAAGCTATTATGTCTCCGTCTTTAAGCTTTCTATCTGTTGTACCATCTCTTCCATTAAGAAGAAGAATGCTCACTTCCTCTTCATTTATGTTTAATATGTCTAGCACTTTAGAGATTTCCGCATTTTCTTCCAATTCTATAATTTGTCTTTTCTCTCTTCCCTCTCTAAAATATGCAAATAACCTTACTTCGATCTTAATCATATTTTCACCACCTGTATAGCTATGATGATGTGAATTTTTTACGAAGGAATTCTTCTCCTTTCATTTGTTAATGCTTTTTAAACAAGCATTTAAATTAAGCTTGAGCAAGACCTAAATATTTTGTATATTCTTCTAATCCTAATCTATTCAATGTTTCTTCTGTAGGTATTCCTTCTTCATCCCATCCTCTAACAGCATAATATTCAGGTAATAGTTCATTGAGGTGATGAACATTACCCTTAGAAGGCCCCCCAGGTATTGGTTCTTCAATTAATCTTTTCGGAAGCTTATCCTCTGAACTAGGAATGCCTGCTTGTAGATTAAATAACTTTTCTAGATTCCATATTCTTTCTCCTGCTTCTAGTAAGGTCTCGTTGTTATATATATCTCCACAAACTGCGTTGTACATATCTACATAATCAGGTAATCCTAAACCAAAAGTAGTAAACAAGCATAAACCTATTGAGTCTATTACTGCCGTTAAATCATGAAATACTTTAGTATATGTTGGCTTTCCTTCTAAAGCTAATCTATCTAGTTTTTCAGGATACCCTAGTATTTCTGGATTAATCATATATCCCTTAATGTGACAGCCGCCTCTGTTATTTACTGCATAGTTTATGCCGTGTCCCTGAATTCCTCTTGGATCATATGCAGGGAGCTCTTGTTTTTTTACTGTCATAGATATCTCTGGTGCACCATAGGATTTCGCCAATCTATATGAACCCTCTGATAACTTTTTACCGAAGCCTTCTCTTAATCCCATTTTCTTTGTCCAACCTGTAACAGCTTTTGCATCTCCCCAATTTAAAGTTAATCCATCTGCTTCTATTTCTTCATCCTTAATATATCCCTTTTCATATAATTCCATTGCTGCAGCTATAGTAGCACCTGTTGAAATAGTGTCTAATCCATATTCGTTACAGAGCATATTTGCTTCGTTTATTGCATTATAGTCAAACACTCCACAGTCTGCTCCAAAAGACCAAATAGTTTCATATTCTGGTCCTCCTACTACTGTGCCATCACCAAGCTTAACTACCCTACCACAGCCTATAGGACATCTGAAGCAGGCAGATTTTTTCACTAGATATTTCTCCGTTAAAGTCTCACCGCTTATTAAGTCTGCATTATCTGTATAAGCTTCTTGGAAGTTCCTTACTGGAAATACCCCATTTTCATTAATAATATTTACAAGAACAGCCGTACCATAAGTTGGTAACCCTTGACCTGCTACAGGGTCTTCCCTTAAGGTCTTAACTTTTTGTGAAGATACACTCTTTACTCTTTCCTCGTCAAATAGAGAAACCTTCTTTGTTCCCTTTACCACAACAGCCTTTAGGTTTTTGGAACCCATAACTGCCCCTACTCCCCCACGTCCTGCAGCCCTATCTACATCATTCATCACAGAAGCAATAAGAGATAAATTTTCACCTGCTGGTCCTATACATAGTACCTTAGAACCCTCTATTTCTTTCTCTAAAATTTTTGTTGTTTCTTCTGTCGTTTTTCCCCATATGTGTCTCCCATCTTTTATCTCAACCTTGTCATCTTCTATACTAATATATACTGGTTTTTCTGATTTACCTTCAAATATTACCATATCATGTCCTGTAGCTTTAAAATCTACGCCCCATTTACCTCCAGAATTAGCTATTGCTATTCCTCCTGTTAGTGGTGATTTAGTAATAACCATATATCTACCACTTGTAGGTACTGGTGCGCCGGTTAAAGCTCCAGTTGCTATTATAAGCTTATTATCAGGACTAAGTGGCTCTACCTTAGGATCTACCTCATCAATAAGTGTCTTTACTCCTAATCCCCTAGAGCCTAGGAATTTTTGTGCAACCTTTAAGTCTAAAGGCTCTGTTTTAATAGTTCCATCACTTAAATTTACTCTTAAAACCTTTCCCATGTAACCATACATATAAAATTCCTCCTTAAATAATTTTTATAGACCGTTGTAAAATAATTGATTATGTCCATTAATAGTTGAAGGCTATATTTTAATAATTTTTGTTTGCACAAACTATGCCAATAAGTATAAATACTCTGAATTGAACTTATACATCATTTCTTTTTTGTTGCATAGCTGCCTAAGCCGCTAATTCTTCCCTTTCTCTGTAGAGTTAAAACAAGTTATGTTAATAAAAAACAATAAAAAAGAACTTTGTGATGTCCGTATCATCACAAAGTTCTTTTTTATTGTTTCATTATGGAACGGTCTATTGTCATAATGTTGTATCGTTATGGAGCATAATAACGTAACAAAGTTATTTTAAATAGATTGTTGCTCCAAATTAGAACAATCTATTTCGTACCTTTCTATCTTTCTATATAATGTATTCCTTCCTATACCTAGTATTTTAGCAGCTAAAGTAATATTACTTGAGCATTTTTTTAAAGCCTTAATTATTTGTTGCTTTTCAGCATATCCTAAAGTTAATTCTTCATAATTACTTTCTTCGCTTTTTGATATCTTATGTTGAAAACCATTGTCTATCAAGGCAGTGGAAACACATTCTGTGTTTATTGTTAGCTCAATGAAATTCTCAAGCTCTCTAACATTTCCATGCCATTCATAGTTAATGAGAGCTTCCATCTGTTCCTCTGTTATATAAACTGGTTTTTTATTTAGTCTCTTAGATATTCTTTTCATAAAATAATCTATTAAAAGTGGAATATCTTCTTTTCTTTCTCTTAGTGGTGGAAGCTTAATAGGTAAGACATTAAGCCGATAGAATAAATCCTTTCTAAAGTTTCCTTTTAATACTTCATTTTGCAAATCTTTATTGCTTGCAGCGATTATCCTTACATCGACTATGATTTCATTGGTGCTGCCTACTCTAGATACTGTCCCTTCTTTTATTACTCTAAGTAATCTTGTCTGCATATCTAAAGGCATTTCTCCTATTTCATCAAGAAATATTGTTCCTCCATCTGCAATCTCAAATTTTCCTGGATGTCCACTTCTTTTAGCTCCTGTAAAAGCCCCCTCCTCATATCCAAAAAGCTCAGATTCTATAAGGTTTCTTGGTATTGCACCGCAATTAATAGCTACGAAGGCTTCTTCACGCCTATTACAATAATTGTGTATTGATTGGGCCAAGACCTCTTTTCCAGTACCACTTTCTCCAGTTATCAAAATAGTGGATTTGCTATCTGCTACTTTTTTAGCAAAACTTATTACATTCTTAAACTTTTCGTTAGTTCCAATAATCTTGTCAAAGGTGTAAATGGCTTGTCTGCCCATTATTTTGTTAGCTAGCTTTCTAACCTTCTTCACTTCGCTAAAAATATATATTATATCAACTACTTCTTCTTTAATATCAGATACTGGATAAGCACTTAAATTGAATTGTAGCTTGTTTTTTTTAGCATTAACAAAAACCTCTTCATCAGTAAAAGGATTTTTTGAATAAATCATATTTTTTAAGACAGACCAACCTTTAATTAATTCGGATATAAGCATACTCTTTATTTCATCATAATTATATCCAAACATTTCACAAGCATGTTTATTTACTTCTTTTATATTGCCATCTAAATCTGATGTTATGATTCCCATAGGTATTGAGTCTAACACTGTCTCAATGTATTTCTTAGACATCATAAGTTTTTGACTATATTGATTAATCTTAAATATCTTTTCTATTGCATTAACTGCTGCAACTACCATACCAAGAGTATGCGGATGTACCGAATCTATATACCCAGTAAGATCAAGGCTGCCAATTATTTTACCTTCATGGTCTATAATTGGACTAGCAGAACAAGTCCATCTATGATATGCCTCTATATAGTGTTCCTTACCAGTGACTTGGACAGGCATTTTTTCATGCAAGGCAACACTCATAGCATTAGTTCCTATATTGCTCTCATCCATAAATGCTCCAGGTATCATCTTTAGGTCAAATGCCTCTGACAATATTTCCTCATGTCCTATAACACTTAGTATACATCCTTCTGCATCAGTTAGTATGGTAAAGAAGCTTGAACCTTTTAAGAAACTGTACAACTGATTAATAAAAGGCTCTGATATTAGCATGAGCTCCTGATTTTTTAAAAGCCTATTTTGTAGTTCCGTCCCTTCTAGAATTTTATTGCTATTTCTTTGATTTATTCTAATACCACTTTTTTCGCTTCTTTTGTGTGAAGACATTATATAGTCTTTATTACAATCCTCTATGGCAACCATTATATTCTTCACCCTCTATAATATTAATTTGCAGCCTTTCTAGCTTATCCATTCAATAGCTAATAGTTCTCAATCTAATTTCCTAATGCTGCAGCCTTAGTTTATCACCAACTGTAACCTCTCCTCCTGCTATTACCTTGGCAAAAACAACTCCATATTTAAGTGCGCATGTTTCTCCCTTTTTTACAATATTACATTCTGAAAAGCATCTCTTCCCTAGTCCTGTAATTTGAAATTCAGCAGAGCCTACAGTAAATTCTTGCCCTATAGTTAACTTACTGGTATCTAAATCTTTAATGGTAATATTCTCATAAAACTTTTTAACACAAAGACCTTCAACCTTTAAGGAGGCAAGGCTATTTCTACCTTCAAAAGTAAATATAGTAACTTGCCTATCCCCAGAAGATATATGCTTGTCGCCTATAAGTCCATAGTTTTCTTTAAATACACCTTTATCAAGTGACTTTGTGGTCACTTGGTTTATACTGCTGGCATATATGGCTACTACTTCGCCAATGGAATTATTTTGCTCATGATATGAATTCATGGACTAAAGCACCTCTATAGTATCTCCAGGTTTTATTATTCCACCTTTAATAACCCTAGTAAAAATTCCTTCCTTTGGCATTACACACTTTCCTACCTGCTTAGATATAGCACATCCAGCATGACATTCTTTTCCTATTTGAGTTACTTCATGAATAGTTTCTCCAATCTTCATCCTTGTGCCTATAGGTAATTCATATAATATTATTCCTTCTGTAGTAATATTTTCAGCAAAATTGCCATGCTCTAGGCCCTCTATGCCTAGTTCCTTCATCTTATTAAAGCTTTCTATCCCTAGTAAACTTACTTGTCTATGCCACTTTCCAGCATGTGCATCTCCTTCTAATCCAAAATCTTCTATAAAAACTCCCTCTTCAATAGGTTTTTTGA
>CAZUFW010000087.1:0-5690 GCA_964619895.1 uncultured Clostridia bacterium
TAATAAAGCAATTAAAAGAGGTGGAAAAATGTACCTTATAATGATAGTTGAGGATGATAAAAAACTAGGTGCTCTTATGCAAAATCATATGGAACGTTATGGATATAGTACTTGTTTGGTAGAGGACTTTTCTAATATTAAAGGAGAATTCATTAAAAATAAACCCGATGTTGTGCTTATGGATATTAACCTTCCCTATTATGACGGATTTTACTGGTGCAGACAGATAAGGGAATTATCTAATGCGCCTATAGTTTTTGTATCTGCCAGAGAAACTGATATGGATCAGGTTATGGCTATAGAAAATGGCGGAGATGATTATATAACCAAGCCCTTTTCCTATGATCTGCTTTTAGCAAAGCTTAAAGGGGTTATAAGAAGAGCCTACGGAAGCTATTCAGAGTACGTAAATAATGAAATCTACGAATTAAGTGGATTATTTATATATATCAATGAAAATTCCATAGAATATAAGAATAAGAAAATAGAACTTAGCAAAAGAGAGTTTCATCTTTTATACTGCCTTGCAAAAAATATAAATAAAATAGTATCTAGAGAAACCTTATTAGAGGCTTTATGGAACGATACAGAGTTTGTTGACGATAATACCTTATCTGTAAATATAACAAGGCTTAGGAAAAGGTTAGAGGCTATAGGTATAAAAGAGGCTATTGAAACTAAACGTGGTCAAGGTTATATGCTTATTAATAATTGGAATTAGTCATGCTTATTTGATTTACAACTGCTTTTAATATATTTTAAGATGGTGAAATTTATGAAATTAAAAGACTTTATTAAGGATAGATTAAAATTTGCTATTATATACTTTATGAATACCTTTTTAGTTATCTTGGTGCTGTATCTCACCTTAGTTATAAATAAAATAAAAATAGAAAAAAATAATATACTTTATGCTATACTTCTTTCCATATCATTATTTGCAATTTTTTTAATATACGATTATTACAAAAATAAGAGTTTTTATAAGCATCTTAATAACCTTCTCAAGGCTGAAGATGATTTGGATTACATATTAAACATAGGTAATACTGCCAATAAAGAGCAAGAAATGTATAAAGAAGTTTTAATTAAAGCTTATAAAGTATTTGAAGGAAGATCTTTAAGGCATGAAGATAATCATAAAAAATACATTTACTTTATAAATCAATGGGTACATCAAATGAAAACTCCTGTATCCGTAATAAATCTTATTGTCCAGGAGCATATAAACGAAGAAAATAGAAAAATTCTTGACAGTATCTATGAAGAAAATGAAAAACTGTCTCATGGACTGGATATAATGCTTTATAATGCTAGGATTAATGACTTCAACATTGATTTTAATGTAGTGGATTTGAACCTAGTGCAAATAGTGAGAAAAGTAATTAATGATAATAAAAAACCTCTTATAAGATATAATATCTTTCCAAGAATCAACAACACCGATGATATAAATGTTAACACCGATGAGAAGTGGCTTTATTTTGTTATAAATCAAATTCTTAATAATGCCATTAAATACTCAAAAAGTGAAAATAAAGAAAAAAGGTTTATAACTTTTACCATGGAAGAAGAAGCCTCTAAAGTTATTCTTTCTATAAGCGATGAAGGTATTGGTATACCTAAAGAGGATTTAAACAGGATATTTCAGCCTTTTTTCACTGGGAAAAATGGAAGGGAAACTTCCGAGTCCACTGGTATGGGTATGTATCTTTCTAAAAAAATATGTGAACAGCTGGGTCATGAACTATTAGTAGAATCTTCACAAGGAAAAGGAAGTACTTTTTCTATAGTTTTTTATAAAGGAAAGAATCTATTTAGACTATAGTATTTAAGATTATGCATATCTACATTGTTCTTTCTATAATTCCTTTGATAGAAAGCTTTCAATATTGTAAGGTTAATTTTAAATTTGAAAGAGAAATCCATACATTGGTTTCTCTATTTTTTTTTATAATGTATATAGATTAAGGGATGATTCCATTTCACATTTAAAGAAATACAATCATTCTTTTTATCTGATCGCTACCATTGCTAACTCCCCATCTTCTATCAAAGTGGGGGATAAGCACTGCTACGCGCCTAGATAAGTTCTTCTAAGATTCAGATGGTGTCAAAAAACAAACCCCACCTGAACCTAAGAATCACTTGATTAAATTTTATATAGGAAAGGAATGATACCATGTCAGTTTTAAAAGCTGAAAATATAACTAAAATTTATGGAGATAAAAGAGGAGGCTTGAAGGTTAAAGCCTTGGATAAGTTTAGCATTAACATTGAAAAAGGTGAATTTGTAGGTGTAATGGGACCTTCAGGCAGCGGTAAAAGTACCCTTTTAAATATTTTAGCTACCATAGACTCTCCCAGCTCTGGAGAACTTTTCATAAACGGTGTAAATCCCACAAGTTTAAATGAAAAAGAAAGTGCCTTGTTTAGGAGAAGAGAGCTTGGATTTATATTTCAGGATTTTAATCTTTTAGACACCTTATGCATAAAAGAAAACATTATCCTTCCTTTGGTTTTAGACAAACTTAAGGTAAAAGACATAGAAAAGAGGGTGGAGGATATAGCTTCTCTCTTGAATATAAAGGATATTCTAGAGAAGAGACCGTATGAAACTTCAGGGGGACAGCAGCAAAGGGCAGCCTGTGCCAGGGCACTTATCCATAATCCCTCCATTATTCTAGCTGATGAACCTACAGGCAACCTAGATTCTAAGGCTTCTCAAGATGTTATGGAGTCTTTAACCCATCTCAATACAGAAAAGAATGCTACTATTATGATGGTTACTCACGATCCCTTTGCCGCTAGTTTTTGCCATAGGATAATAATGATTAAGGATGGAAAATACTTTTTAGAAATAGTAAGAGGAGGCACAAGACAAGCTTTCTTTAAAGAAATAGTAAATTCCCTGACATTGTTAGGAGGAAAATATAATGACATTGCGTAATATTGCTTTAAAAAATATAAAAGGTAACTTAAATAAATATGTAATGTATTATTTAAGCAACACCTTAGTGGTAATGATTTTCTTCATATTTGCAAACTTTATATTTAATCCTGAGATTAATAACGTAAAAGTTATGGGAAGCATTGGAGCTCTGGCTTCTAGGATTATGTTACTTTGTGAGTTTTTAATAATAATTTTCACCTTGGTTTTCACTATATACTCCTTATCCAACTTTTTAAAAAGCAGAGAAAAAGAGTTTGGACTTCTTTCCATGTTTGGACTTACAAAAAGAGAAATAAGAAGTTATGTTATGTTTGAAAATATTATAGTGTCCATAGTTTCTATAGCTACTGGTTTGTTACTGGGAATATTATTTTCCAAGCTATTTTTTATGGCTATTGCAGCTATTTTAACTTTGGACCAGGAAATTCCTTTTAATATATCATTAAAAGCACTCCTTATCACAGTAATATCCTTTATAACTTTATTTCAAGGCATAGCCTTTATAACCAGTTATAAGATTAAAAACAACAATATAATTCAGCTATTAAAAGGAGAAAGAGTTGCAAAACCAGCTCCTAAATTCTCAACTTTTAAAGCTATATTATCCATACTACTTATTGCAGCAGGTTACATTATGTCTATATATTCTGGTACAGCAATTATATTTACTATGTTTCCCATATTAGCTGTTACTGTGCTGGGAACTTATCTCTTATACTCTCAATTTAGCGTGTTTTTTACCAACAAGCTTCAGAAGAATAAGGGTGTTTACTATAAAGGCATTAACATGATAACCTTGTCCCAAATTATATATAAACTAAAGGATAATGCTAGGATACTATTTATAGTTTCCATACTAGGGGCAGTAACCTTAACCGCTTCTTCCAGCGTATATTCTTTTCAAAAAAGCCTTCAAACAGGTCTTACTTTAAACTATCCTCAGGATATAAGTTTTATTGAACAAGGAGAGGATTCTCACAAAGTAATACCTCCTGAAACCGTGGAGGATATATTAAAAAAAGGCGGGCATGAAATAAATCATAAAAATAAACTTATTCTTCTAAAAGCCCATAATGCTGCTTTCCCTACTAATGGTGATTCCTCAAAGGATAATAACCTTACAAATAAAAAAGATTTTTATATTATTAGCAGCAAAGATTATAACCTATTAGCTAAACAACAAAAAAAGCCTGCTATTACTTTAAAGGATGAAGAAGCAGTTATTCACTCTTACAGCTTCATGGGTCCTAAGGAAGTAAAATTATTTTCTAACTCAGATACAATAAATGTACTGGTAGAAGATCAAAAGAAAAGCTGGAAGATTAAAGAGGAAATCAGCGGTGGAATAATAAATGCTGATGCAAAAAACACTAATACTCTTGTAATTTCTGATGAAGAATTTAATAAGCTATTTAATAAAGTCCCTAAAGATAAAGTACTTACTTACTATAGCTATAATATAAAAAATTGGATGAAATCTGCAAATGAGGTATCAAAAATAAAGTCCATGGTACCAAAGGAACAGCAAAAAGCCTTTACGGAAAGAGTGGTAGACTTTTCCGCATTAATGAAGGGTATGTCCTTATTCTTCTTCATAGGAACTTTCATAGCAGTGCTATTCTTCATAGCCACAGGAAGCATATTATACTTTAAACTCTTTAATGAAATCCAAAAAGATAGGCAGGAATTTATATCCTTAAAAAAGATGGGTATGTCCCAAGAAGAAGTGAAAAAAATAATAAGTGCTCAATGTTTCATACTATTTTTCCTCCCCTTCGCTATATCCTTCAGCCACACTTGCTTTGCCATCAAATCCTTAAGCAATCTTTTAGGAGGAAACTTAACTCTATACTTAATGACCATAGTATCCATATACCTGGTACTGCAAATTATTTTTTACGCCTTCTCCAAAACCATGTACACCAAGCAAATCAACCACTGGAAGTAGTACATGCTGGTGCCAGGCACGTGACAGGTGACAAATTATCACTACTCCCTCACACCCATAAAATAAGCGACCATACCAGATCTTTGATTTGGTGCAGTCGCTTACTTTTTCGTAATCCCTAAATCTAAATATTTTTATATTATGGGCTTAACTATTGCATCAAGCATAACATGCCAAGGCACATCTTTTATTTCATTTTACTTAAGGACTCATCTAAATTTTTATATTTTTCTGGTTTTTCTAAAACTAATTTATTATTAACTTCTAATTCTTTCTTCTTACTTTCAAAGTCGTTTTCACTTAGAGGACCATATTTTTTATCTGATTTTACATCTATGATCCAATAGTTAATTGCTTTATCCTTTGATTGTTTCGCCAATATGAAACTATCATCCCATGATATTCCAACTATATCACCTTCTATAATTTGAACCATCCCATCACTGGACCATATATCTGCAGATCCAGCTTTAAATAGTTTGTAGTCTCCTGATAACTTATAACTATAGTCAGCCATTCCTGGCCCAAAATATCCACCACAACCATATAAAACAGCAAAAGATAATATTAAAAATATTAATAATAGTTTTTTTCTCATATAATCTCACCACCTAGTATAATAATGATATAGCCACTAAGGGCTATTCTTCTCTTAATAAATTTCTAAAACTAAGTAACAGAAGAATGATTTTTTCCCTCATCAGATGTTACTTCTATAATTTAATATATCTGACTATTCCTGATATACTACAGACTTTTCATAAAGTATAATCTCTTAAAGGATAGGAT
>CAZUFW010000088.1:0-5435 GCA_964619895.1 uncultured Clostridia bacterium
TATTTTGCTAAGGATGTTACAGTTAACGTAATAGAAGACCAAACAGCTAAAGCAAACTTTGTATTAGAGCCTAAACCACGTGGAACCATTACAGGTAGAGTATTTGATAGATATTATGAAACTCCAGCAGCTTATGCTGTAGTAAGAGTTGTAGAAGATCCAAAGGTGGCACCAGTTACAGCTGATGAAAATGGAGAATTTACAATTCCTGATGTTCTAGTAGGAACTTATACATTGAAAGTAATAGCAGATGGCTTTGAGCCAGGTGAAGTTACTGTAGATGTATATGGTGACGAAGTAACAGATGTAAATATAGGACTAAAGAGATTCGTAGGTTATGAAGATGATATAATCTATGATGATGGAATAGCAGAAAATGCACTAGTGCTTAATGCTGCACCTAATGGATTGGCAGTAAGATTTACACCAAGCCAATTTGGTAAAGTAAAAGGTACAAATATTTACTTCTGGGATACATCATGGCCAAGTCCAGGAGGGAACAGAATAGGATTTGCAATATATGGAACAGACTCTAATGGAAATCCATATAAAGTTGGAGAACCTATATTCCAAGATATAGTTAGAGGATCATGGAACTATATAGACTTATCAAGTTTTGGATTCTCAACAGATAGAGATTTCTATATCTCAACTATCCAAGATAAAGCTGGCACTCAATGTCCAGGAACAGGTATAGATGAGAATTCACCATATGGTGATAGGTCCTATATGAATATAGGTGGAGATTTCCAATTGATAGGGTCTGAAGATATCCAAGGTGGATTAATGATTAGGGCAAGAATGGAATATGCGATGGATGTTCCAACAATAACTAATCTAGAGCCACAAAGTTATATAAATCAAGATAAGATAACTGTAGAAGGTAAAGTTACAGCAGATGGTAAGGTTAATGTATATGTAAACGATGTAAAAGTAACTTCAGTAGACTCTGAGAATAGAGCATTCTCAGCAGAAGTAAATCTACCAGAAGAAACAAATACAATTAAAGTAACAGCAGAAATGAACGGAATAGAAACAGAACCATCAGCATCAGTAATAGTAATAAAAGATAAAATAGCACCAGTATTAACAGTAGAAAAACCACTAGATAATGATAAGATAAATGTGGAAGTAGTCCATGTAGTAGGTAATGTAACAGACGATATTAGATTGGCAAAATTAGAGATAAATGATAAAGAAGTTGCAGTAGATGAAACTGGAAACTTCCACGAGAGATTGATGCTTGACCCAGGTGAAAATATTATTACTGTAAAAGCAACTGATGGAGCAGGAAATGTAACTATAGTTACAAGAACAGTATTAGTGGAACTAGAAGCACCAGTTATCACCAATATTGAGCCATCACAAGATATAGAACTTAGAGCGGGAGAAGTATTGACAGTTAGCTTTAATGCTCCTACAGGCGGTAGAGGATACTTTAGACTAATAGTTCCATTTGGATTAGCAGACAACGAAGTTGGAATTCCAATGACTGAAGAAGATGGACTATATACTGGAACTTGGACAGTACCGGCAGAAATGGAAGCAGAAAACATTAAAATTGAAGTGGTATATATAAGTGAGTATGGATTCGAAGTAACAAAGATGGCAGCGGGTACAGTTACAATAATATTAGGAGAAGGTCCAGTTAATCCAGAACCATCAAAGATTACAAATCTTCAACCAACTCAAGATGCACAACTTAGGGCAAATGAAAGCCTAGAAATAAGTTTTAATGCACCAGAAGGAGGTAGAGCATATTATAGAATAATGCTTCCATTTGGGCCTTTAAATACTAGGCCTGGAAATGACATGACCGAAGTAAGACCAGGTTTTTACAGAGCAACATATACAGCTCATGAAGGAGTTGTAGCATCAGATTTACAAATTGAGGTAATATTTATAGGAGAAGATGGTACTAGAATTGATGAAATAGCGGAAGGAAAAATAACATTAGTAGGTGATATGCAAGCTCTTCCAGTTAGTGCAGTTATTGTAGGCGACGAAGCATTTGATATGGATTATCTAAACAATAATGCAAAGGCACAAGCTAAGTTGGTAAAATGGCATAACTTGAATAATCCAGTCTACATTAAGCTTAATAATAATACAATTATAACTGAAGAGGGCAGTGAAGTATCAATTGACGTGTTACCAGAAATGTTAAGATACTTTGATGAAAAAGGTATTTCATTATATGCAAAATAAAAGATAGTAAAAAAACTTACCCTAGAAAGTACTTTCTAGGGTAAGTTTTTTGTTTGATTTATTTTTTCTTTCTTCTGATAAATTCACCAATAGCTAATAATAGTCCACCAAATCCATAGTATATATATTCTGATGTTGCTCCTGTTGCAGGAAGAACTGGTGCTGCTAGTGGAACAGCTTCTTCAATTTCTATTTCTTCTTCAGGGACAACTTCTTCTACTTTTACTTCAGGTGCAGCTTCAGGAATGACTTCTTCGATGATTACTTCTTCTCCTTCAGGGCTTTCAGGTGTTTCAGGTATAGCTTCCGGAGTTTCTTCATCTATTATTATATCCTCTTCGTCATCCTCTTCAGGTTCTTCAGGTTCTTCAGGGTCTTCAGGGTCTTCTGGATCTTCTGGATCCTCAGGATCTTCTGGATCCTCAGGATCTTCAGGGTCCTCAGGGTAATCTGCTATATTTGTTATATTCACTTTGAGTATCTTATCTTCATTAGCAGTTTCTCTATTTAATACTAGTGAAAGTCCAGAATTACTTATTCCTTTAATATAGCCAGCTCTATCTAATTCATATAGCTTGTAGACACCTTCTCCTAAGCCAGAGAAAGAAATGATTCCTGCTGATCCGGTTGTTTGTTCTGTTATAAACTCTTCTAGAGCTTCATTCGTTTTATAAAGTCTGAACGTAAAGCCACTTAAGCCTGGTGTAGTATTTCTTGCATCTACTACACTTTTAATTACTTCTATTGTTCCTTTCCATTCTGGTATTTTAGTATTTGTTACTTCAATTACGCCTGGATATTCTTCGGAATGGATGATTTGTAATCCTTTTCCACTTCCATAAGCTCCCAGTCCCATTTTATAACCTTCTACAGGGTCTTCGTATAACATATATATACCAAATTCTAAGTTTTTGAATATAGCTAAGCCGTCTTCTTCTGTTGTTACTTCTTTTACGAACTCCTCTGTAAACTCATCTTCACCCTCAACTAGTCGATAGAGTTGGAAGGTAAATCCACTTAGATCTGGATTTTCATTTTCTTTATCTACTACTATTTTTTGAATTACAATATCTTCAACTGGAACTGGTTCGTTATAGAAGTCATGATAATATATTCCATCATTTGTAGAATCTGGACTTAGATTAAAATAAAAAGGTCCTTTTGGAATATATCCCTTACTATTTGTTTCGCGAATTTCATATTCTCCAGCTGGTAGGTTTTCAAAGGTAACGGTTCCATCATCTCCAGTGCTTAGTGGACCTACCACTTTACCTTCTTCATTCCAAAGTTCAAATTCGAATCCTGATAAATCAGGAGATTCTTCTACAAGTAGCACTGGATAATTCGTAGGAATAATAGAGCCAATTATTTTTTGAATTACTAAAGTTCCTGTCCAAGGTGGAGTGGAGATATCTTTTTTGTTGGTAAAAGTTACAGTAGTTTCTTCATCTTCTAATACTTCAACTTCTATGTTATTATCTGATACTAAAGTATATCCAGTTGGAATATTTACTTCTTTAATCATATATTTACCAAGGGCCAAATTATCTAGTGTTACTGAACCATTACCTACTATTGTAACAGTATCTAGTAATACTTCATTAGGAGTATATATTTCAAATTTAAACTCAGTTTCATCTTCTACAATATTATCTTCATGATCTTTAACTATCTTTTTAATAGTTATGCTTCCTTCTGGATCTGGTTCATCAGGAATTTTTCTGTTTTCTACTTGAATTACAGCTATGTTATCTCCATTAGCATCTTCAGGAAGGTCTATTGTTATCCCACTTCCGATGCTACTTGAGTATCCTTCAGGTACATCTTCTGTTAAAAAGTATTGGCCTTCCTCTAACTCTGTAAACTCAATAATTCCATTATTATCAGTTTCTTTGGTTTCCTCGTATCCATTTGGCCCTGTAAGAGTAAAGCTTATATCACCTAGGACCGGATTTTCTTCATTTTCGATTGATTTAATTACTTTGATTTTACCTAGCCATGGTTCTTCTGGCTTTTCTATAGTTATGTCAAAAGAATAATGAGATATATCAGGTATATTTAATTTGTCCTCATTGTTATATGGGGATCTAAAACCAGAACCACTAGTACCTAAATTTGTATATAGTCTATAACCATTTCCACCCTTTACTGCTAAAGCATCAATAGATACATTGTTAGCTACAAAGCTTAAATATTTTCCATCACCTGATACAGTAAACTCTATCCAATATATAGAGTTCTTGTCATTTGTTTCGTTTCCATCCTCATCAAAATAAATAGTTGTACTCTTTGGAGGATCAATTTTGAACTCGAAACCTGAGTCATTTCCTTCATAATCAGTTCCAGAATCAGCAAAGCTGATTTTTGGTATTATTGATACTATTAAACCTAGTACCAATGCAAAAACAAGGAATAATCTGCCATGTTTTTTCATCTTCTTCATTTTTCTCACTCCTTCCATAAATTTAAAATCTAATCACTATAGTTATAGTATGTTAAGGCCTTTTCTATGCTACAAAATTAAAATAAAACTTACTGCCCTAAAAATACAAAAGCTGCTATGTTTTATTAACATAGCAGCTGAACCATCATTACCTATAAGGCTTTAGACTCCAAGCTTTGCGTCCCCATCTTTCGAAGGGTTTGCCCTTGTTATGCGTAAATTTTATTTTATTTATATATATTATACCAATAACTGTAAACTTGAAACATAAAACTTACAAATAATATTATTTTTTTAATATTTTGGATAAAAATTTAAAAATAAAAAGGATTTATAAAAAGTATGTAGAATAAGTTATATATATAGTGTAATGGGTATGATTACACTAACTAAAAATTTAGGGGGGTTTATGCATGAATTTAAGGAACAAAAGAATTGTTAGCTTGTTTTTATCATTAGCCCTAGTAGTTGGGATATTGATAGGCTCAGTGCCAGCATTTGCTGAAGATGCAAAGGTTACTGTTGATATCGTTTCTTTTAACGATTTTCATGGTAATGTAAAAGATTTAGGTAAAGATATTGGTATGGCTAAAATGATAGGTTACTCTAAAAAACTTTTAGAGGAAAACCCTAATACAGTATTTGTATCTGCAGGGGATCTTTATCAAGGCACAGCTATATCAAATCTTACTCATGGTGCGCCTGTATCTGCTATGATGAAAGCTATGGGAGTAGTTGCTTCAGCAATAGGCAATCATGAATTTGATTGGGGAGTAGAATATAT
>CAZUFW010000089.1:0-5278 GCA_964619895.1 uncultured Clostridia bacterium
GGAGGCGACACCCAGATTTGAACTGGGGAATAAAGGTTTTGCAGACCTCTGCCTTGCCACTTGGCTATGTCGCCACAATATAATTTTGGAGCCCTTACAGGACAACTAATCATTCCCTACGGGTACATTAATAGTCCCTACGGACACTCCTAATTATTGTCCTTCGGACAGAAATTAAGGTTGGAGCGGAAGACGAGATTCGAACTCGCGACCCTCGCCTTGGCAAGGCGATGCTCTACCACTGAGCCACTTCCGCATCACTTTATACTGTATTATCCTAGCTTACTTCAGCAGCGGCTCGATTCTGGGATACCTAAGCGATTTGCACCAAACCAAAAACGTGGTTTGGGCTCTCTGCTTATATCACTGAGCCACTTCCCCATCACTCTATTGAATCACTTTCACAAAATATGTTTTGCACCAGCTTTTAATAAAAAACTGGTGCCCAGAGGCGGAATCGAACCACCGACACGGGGATTTTCAGTCCCCTGCTCTACCTACTGAGCTATCTGGGCACAATTCCTTCCTAGCGACAGATTTTAGTATACAATATTTTCGACATAATGTCAATAGCATCATTAATGAATTTTTCAAGACAATACTTTATAAATAATTTGATTTATTCCTAGTTTTTTACCACTAGGAATCTGACTCATTTAATAAGCTATTAAGCTCATTTCTATCGAACTTGTATTTTCCGTTACAAAAATGGCATACTAGCTCCGCTTCTCCATCTTCATCAATTATCTTTTTCAATTCTTCTTTTCCTATGGCTATTAATGCCTTTTGCATTCTCTCCATAGAGCAATCACAGGTTAATTTAACAGGTGTCTTATCTTTTATTTCCATATTGAAACAACTGCAAACATGGAATAATATATCTTCTGGAGTGAATCCTTTTTCAATCAATGATGATACAGGCTCTATATTCTTTAAATTATCTTCAAGCTTGACTAGTGCCTCTTCAGTTGCTCCTGGTAGTACCTGAATAATGTAACCACCTGCGGCTTTTATTGAAGTATCTCTGTCAACAAGCACACCCAGAGCTACTGCTGATGGTTGCTGCTCAGAGTAAACAAAATAATTAGTTAAATCCTCTGCTATTTCCCCAGTTACAATATCAGACTGTCCTATGTAAGGTTCTCTTAATCCATAATCTCTAATAACAGTGACTTTTCCGTCTTGGCCTACTGCCCCTCCTACGTCTAGCTTGCCATTGGCCTTTAATGGCAACTCAACACTAGGATCTGCTACATATCCTTTTACTTCTCCCTTGCTATTTGATACAGCTAAAACTGTTCCTAAAGGACCATTTCCTTTTAACTGAATAGATACAGTTTCTCTTTCATTTTTTAACATTGTGCCTATAATAGCAGCAGCAGTTAATGTCCTTCCTAAAGCAGCAGAAGCTGTAGGTGTTGTATTATGTATATCTCTAGCATTATTGACTAGAACTGTTGTATTTGCCACAAAGACTCTAATATTACCTTCATCATCTATAGCTCTTGTAACATAATCCTGCATAAACATCCTCCCTAGTTCTAAAAAACACACTCTATTTATACACATATTTTTTACCTAAAATCAATTAATTAATCAAAAAATATGAAAGCCCCATGAAGGGGCTGTGCTACCGTCAGAAAACTATATATATATAAAGTTTCGTATAATAGTCAATTATAGTTTTGTAACATTTGTAGCTTGAGGTCCTTTTTCACCTTGAACTATTTCGAATTCAACGTTTTGTCCCTCGTCTAAAGTCTTGAATCCATCTCCAGTTATTGCTGAATAGTGAACAAATACATCTTCTCCAGCTTCAGTAGAGATAAAGCCATAACCTTTTGTTGCGTTAAACCATTTAACTGTACCTTTAACCATTTAAAACATTCCTCCATATACTGAAAAATTTGCAGATGACTTCTTATGTACATCCACCTTCATTGCTAGTTTATCACATGAAAATCCCTTTGTCAAATAGTATTCCCAGCTAAATCCCTATTTATTCAACACTTGGAACATGCATAGATGGATAGTACTATTTTAATGCTATAAAGGTTAACCTTTCACTTTCATCATTAGGTGACTTATCTGAATATCCGTCATATACTTGGATGGCCTTAAAGCCAGCCTTTTTTAGAGCATTATTTATTTCTAAGGTTGTATAAGCTCTTTCAACATGAAGTTCATCAAACCTCTCATATAGTCCCTGTTCTTTAACGAAAAAAGTTATATAGAACTCACAAGTGTTATTAATTTCATTAAAATCATTTTCCCAAACATAGAATACTTCTTCATAGTCTTCTACAAAAATATTGTTGCCAATAATGTGTTTTAGTTTATAATACGAGTTTATATCAAAAACAAATATTCCATTTGACTCTAAATGAGAATAAACATTATCAAAGGTTTTTTCCAAATCAGAATATTCAGTTATATAATTTACACTATCACATACAGAAATTATAGTATCAAATTTTTTATTAATACGAAAATCTGTCATATCCTGTTTAATTAATTGAATGTTTCGGTATGAATCAAGTTTGTTATATGCAACAGATAACATGTCCTCAGATAAATCAAATGCGGTCACGTTATAGCCTTCTTTACATAACAAATCAGTAAAGTTTCCAGTACCGCAACCCATTTCCAAAACTTCATGTGGTTTTCTATCATAAGCTAACATGATTTCTTTTATTAATTCCATCCAGCTAGCATAATCCACATCTAGCATTAGTTTATCATATATATAAGCAAAACCTATGTAAGCATCCATATTGTGGTCCCCTTTTCTAAATATCACAAAGTATTACTTCAATATCTTCTTAATTTTAGTATAGTTTTATAGAATATTCAACTATTCTCTTTTTCATTGCTCTTAGTATTGTTTCTACTACGTACAGTCATGATACCACCTATTCTGCCTGTTTCCTTTGCTGTAAGCCCTCCCCATCCAACTTCTTTAATCTTATCCATTAGCCCAAGTTCTTTTGCAATCTCATACTTTAATCTATCCTGCGGTGTTTCAATTTTTAACTTTTTCTTCATATTAAATCATTCCTCCTTTTAACTATTATTTGAAAAAAGAGAAATAATATTCTTATACTATTTGTAATAAACATGTTACCTAATCTAAATAAGTATTAAGATTGCGTAAATGTTAAAAATTTCACTTGATTTATGTATACCATAGTGTTAAACTAAAGCCTGTGAAAAGATACTACTTTCCCACTCCCCCTTTAATATATATTTTGTATATATTAAAATTTTATTAAATAAAGGACCTACTTTCCCCAGGTAGGTCCTTTATTATTTTGTAATTTCCTATAAAACTTTTTCTACATTGTTAAGAACACATAAGTCACATATATGAATATTAGAAAAGTTATAAATAAGGGAATAAATGAAATGATACCTTCCTTAGTATTGCTTTCTATTTCCACTTGAATATCAGTATCTGTTTGAAGACTAATAACTGAATCATGTGATAGATTGTTTTCAGCTTTTGGCAATAATTTTAGGAGAAAGAAAACTATTACTCCACAGATAATAGCAATAAAGCCTATTCCAATGGCTCCTATAATCATAGATGCTGTATCTGAAACGACTCCTGATGCAGCTATGTCTGCTGCCACTTCTGGATCTATGTTTACTTTAGAAATAAGCATGCCTAATATCAATGCAAGAGCATTATTAGTTGTATGAGCAATAATTGAAGAAAATATACTATCTGTTCTATAAACAATATATCCAAATAATACTCCTAAAAATATTGGCCCTAGCAGATTTTGAATATTGAAGTGAAATACTCCAAATAGCAATGCTGAAAACATGATTCCAGCTTTTATCCCTTTTTTCTCATAGGCTTTCATGACAAATCCCCTAAACATTATCTCTTCACATATTCCTGCAGATAATGCAACTACTATTAATCCTAGTACCATTTCTTGAGCATTTTCAGGTATTGGAACAGGACTAGGATTTATCTTTTCAAAATGATTTAATATTATCATCATTAAATAATTAAAAAACACTCCTATTGGATAAGAAAATACTACAATAATTGGAATAATCAATGCCTGTTTAAGTGAAATTTTATTAAGCCTAAGAACTTTTTTAAGACTGTATCCTCTCATTTTCAAATAGAAAATTGTAGGTAGCATAATAATAATATATTCAGTTATTACTAATCCTGAGTATATACCTTTACTTTGTACATATGAACCTAGAGTTAATAGAATTATTCCAATAAACAAATAAAAAGAATTGGCCTCCAATATTGAAGGTCGTGAATTGTCTTTTATCATCATATATCCCCCTGCAAAGTAAAATTGAACATCTCATTATATTGTACATTTATTATTTATTAAATTCAATTACTATTAGTATTTCTGTATTTTTTAATACACCTGATAATATATTATACTTAAGGAGGTAGAATTTCAGAATAGTTTTTGGTAACCTATTTATCAATACAACAAACAAGGAGGGATTTAATGGCTTTATTTAAGGGCTCAGGAGTTGCAATAATTACACCTTTTAAGGATGACCAAGTTGATTACGAGAAACTTGAAGAGCTATTAGGATGGCATATACAAGAGCAAACTGATGCCATCATTATTTGCGGAACAACAGGTGAGGCATCTACAATGACTGACGAAGAGCGTTTAGAAACTATTAGATTTACAGTAGATAAAGTCAACAAAAGAATTCCTGTTATTGCAGGTACAGGAAGCAACAGTACTCAACATACAATAGAAATGAGCAAAGAAGCTGAAAATGTAGGAGTAGATGGATTATTAATAGTTAACCCATATTATAATAAAACTACCCAAAGAGGACTTATAGTTCACTATAATAATATTGCAGATAATGTCAATATACCTATAATTGTATATAATGTTCCTGGGAGGACTGGACTTAATATCACTCCAAGCACTTTATATCAGTTATCTAAGCATCCTAATATAAAAGGAGTTAAGGAAGCCAGTGGTAATATAAGTCAAGTAGCTGAAATAGCTCGTCTTTGCCCAGAGGATTTTGCAATTTATTCTGGAAACGATGATATGGTAGTTCCTCTATTGTCATTAGGAGGAATAGGAGTAATATCTGTAGTTGCAAACATACTCCCTAAGGACACTCATGATATGGTATTTAGCTACCTAGAAAAAGATATTGAAAAAGCTAAATATCTACAGCTTAAAATGAAGCCTTTAATCGATGCTTTATTCATAGAAACAAGTCCTATTCCAATAAAAAAAGCTATGAACCTTTTAGGTAT
>CAZUFW010000090.1:0-5257 GCA_964619895.1 uncultured Clostridia bacterium
GTACGGTGGTGTGAGAGGACGGTAAATAAAATAATTATTTACCTCCTACTCGATTGAAACTTATCATAATAAATGTTATCATAAATGATAATAAATACATTTTATTATTTATGGTTTATAATGTATATAATATAATAAAACCTAAGTAAAAATATTATTAATTTTTACTAGAATAAACATAGTCTTTACATAACTTTTGGTATAATATTTTTAATATATAGGAGGTAACGATGGGTCGACTTTATTTGGTAAGGCATGGAGAATCTGAATGGAACATATTAAGCAAAGTTCAAGGACAAAGCAATATCAGTTTAACAGACAAAGGAAGGGAGCAGGCAAGAAAAGTTGCAGAAAGACTTGTGAATGAAAAAATTGATTTGATTTTCTCAAGTGATTTAAATAGAGCTTTTGAAACTGCTCAAATAATAGGTAAAAATCTTAATTTAGAAGTCAATGGATTTAAAGAACTAAGAGAAATAAAGTTCGGAGTATGGGAAGGTCTTACAACAAAAGAAATCGAAGAAAAATATATGAAAGAACATATTCTTTGGATGACAGAACCCCATAAATTAAATCTTCCTGAGGCTGAAAGATTAATTGATTTGCAAGAAAGACTTTTAAAAATAGTTAATTACTTAGTTAAAGAAAATGTAAACAAGAATATTCTAATTGTGTCTCATGGCACTGCAATTAAGACACTTATATTAGGAATATTGGGTATCGATCTTTCTGTCTATAATAGACTTTCTATTAGTAATGTAAGCTTAAGTATAATTGAGTATAGAGATTATTCTCCTGTCTTAAGAGTACTAAATGATACAAGCCATCTTAAGGAGGTTTAAATGTTGCAAAATCGAATAGCGGTAATAGGTGGAGGACCTGCTGGAATGATTGCAGCTGCCACAGCAAGTTCTTTAGGAAAAAACGTAGTATTATTTGAAAAGAATAATAAGCTAGGTAAAAAATTGTTTTTAACAGGAAAAGGTAGATGTAATATTACTAATGCAGGTGATATTGAAGATTTGATTGAAAATGTTGTAGCCAATAAATCTTTTCTATATAGTGCTTTTTACTCTTTTACAAATACTGATATTATTGAATTGCTAAAAAAATATGGGGTTGAAACTAAAGTAGAGAGGGGAAATCGAATATTTCCTGTTAGTGATAAATCAAGTGATGTAATAAAAGCTTTAGAAAAATATTTGAGTCATGAAAATGTTGAGATAGTGTTAAATAAGGAAGTAAAAAGCACAAAAAAAATAAATGATGATAATTTTGAAATAATATTTTCTAATTCTGAGATACAATACTTTAACAAAATTATTATTGCTACTGGAGGTAAATCATATCAGCAAACTGGTTCTACTGGAGATGGCTATATTTTTGCAAAAAGTTTTGGGCATACAATTATTGATTTAAGACCTGCTTTAGTGCCCTGTGAAACAAATGAGGAGTGGGCAAAAAAATTACAGGGTTTAGCATTAAAGAATGTGAAAATATCCGCTTATGTTGGAGACAATAAGATTTTTGAGGATTTTGGAGAATTACTATTTACTCATTATGGAATATCAGGTCCCATTGTATTAACAATGAGTAATTATATAAATAAATATCAAGGGAAAAAAATTAAGATTATACTGGATATTAAGCCAGCTTTGAGCGAAGAAAAACTAGAGTTGAGAATACTAAGAGATTTTGAAAAGTATTCAAAAAAACAATTTAAAAACGCCTTAGATGATTTACTTCCTCGAAAATTAATACCTATAATAATAGAGCTTTCTAACATTGATGAAGATAAATTCGTAAATCAAATAACCCGAGAAGAACGAAAAAGAATAGTTAATCTATTAAAGAAATTAGAAATGACTTTTTCAGGATTTAGACCTATAAATGAAGCTATAGTAACTTCAGGCGGAGTATCAACCTTAGAAATTGATCCCTCTACAATGGAATCAAAAATTGTTAATGGTTTATTTTTTGCTGGAGAAATCGTTGATGTACACGCATTGACGGGAGGATATAACTTGCAAATAGCTTATTCCACTGGTTATCTTGCTGGACTAAACTGTTAAACATGCTGAAAATCTATTTAAAAAATGTACTTTTTTAGTACATTTTTTATTTTTTTTTGCATAATTTATTTTAACAATATATTTTAGGGGAGGGAAGAAGTTGGAAAACATTAAGAAAATTCTTGACAGAGTTGAATCAGTAATACTAGGATTAAGCATAATAGGTGTTTTTTTTCTTGTAATGCAGCTTGGATTCATAAAAGACATGGAGATGCCAGTTTTTTATGATGACAATGAAATAATTACAGAGAATGAATTTGTTACAAGTGGTAAAGTAGGGTATATCATTATCAAAAAAAACTCTGATGGTTTTAATAATTTAAATGTTACAATAAATGGTAAAGGTAAATATAAATTCGATAAAAAAAATGAATTGACTTTAAAAGTCCAAAATAATGACACTATAGAAATAGATAGTAGTATGTATAATGAAAAAATTGAAATTATGATAGTAGGTATAAGTAAAAACATAAAAGAACCAAAACTTAACGAAAAAATAATAATAGAAAATAGTATTAAAACATTTCCAAAGGTTAAGATAAACTAAGGTAACTAATGGTACAGCTTTTCCTTCATTTAGCTAACAAAATCTTTAAGCTTTCCCATAATATAATTTTATATTAACTAGCACAACGGGTTAATTTATAGATACTATGATACCGATAAATGTTCTTGAGAAGTGAAGGCTTTTAATATATAATTAATAAGAAGATATTAGAAAATTCAAAGAAACTAGCCACCTGTAAGGTGGTTATGTTTATTAGGAGAGGGTTTATAATCATGAAAAATATCAAAATTGCTATAGATGGACCTGCTGGTTCAGGTAAGAGCACAATATCAAAAAAAATTGCTAAGGAACTAAATATAGTTTACATAGATACTGGAGCAATGTATAGAGCACTAACTTTAAAAATTCTTAGTAATGGAATCAATATAAATGATAAATCAGAAATAAGCAAAGTTTTGAAAGATACAAATATAGATTTTAGAAACAATCACATTTATTTAGATGGTAGAGAAGTTGATGAAGAAATAAGGAAGAATGAAATAAGTTTAAACGTTTCTGACGTAGCAAAGATTAAAGAGGTTAGGGTAAGGCTTGTAGAAATTCAAAGAACTATTGCCAGTGACAAGAGCGTTATTATGGACGGAAGAGATATTGGAAGTTTTGTTCTTCCTAATGCTGATTTTAAGTTTTATATTACAGCCTCTATAGAAGAGAGAGGCAAAAGAAGATATAAAGAACTAGTAGAAAAAGGATACGATACTAATTTAGAAGAAATAATTGAAGAAATTAAAAAAAGAGATAAGATTGATAGCACTAGGGAATTTGCACCTTTGGTGAAATGTAAAGATGCAATAGAAATAGATACTACTAATAAGGCTATTGATGAAGTAATTTCAGAAATACTTAAGATAATTAACAAGGGGGTTAATTGATGTCACTTTATAGTTTTTTGAGGGCTATTCTTTCTGTGATTTTTAAGATTATTTTTAGAATAAATGTAATAGGAATAGAGAATCTGCCAGCGGAAGGCAAAGTTATAATTTGTTCTAATCATGTGAGCATGCTAGATCCAATTACTGTAGCTGTTTCAGTTCCTAGAAGAATTTATTTTATGGCAAAAAAAGAACTTTTTAAGAACAAAGTTTTTGGAAAATTTTTAGAAAGATTAGGAGCCTTTCCAGTAGATAGAGAAGGAGCAGATCTAGCTGCTGTTAGGAATTCTCTCAAAATATTAAAATGTGAAAATGTCTTAGGAATATTTCCAGAAGGTACTAGAAGTAAAAAAGAAGATATAGATAACGCCAAGCCTGGTATTGCAATGATTAGTATTAAAGGAAAAGCACCAATTGCTCCTGTATATATTGATACTCAATACAGGTTGTTTAGAAAGACAAAAGTAATAATCGGTAAACAAATAACTACCGAAGAATATTATGATCAGAAGTTAAGTATGGACAACTACAATGAATTAAGTAGACAAGTTATGACTATTATTTACAGCCTTAAAAATTCATAAATTAAATAGGAGGAAAGGCATTGAAAATAATAATTGCAGAAAATGCAGGTTTTTGCTTTGGGGTAAATAAAGCTATTGAATCAACAAAGAAAATTTTAAGTGAAAGTAATGAAAAAGTATATTCACTAGGACCTCTTATTCATAACAATCAAGTTATTAATCAACTCAATCAAAAAGGATTAAGCATTATAGAAAATGTTGAGGAAATCGATAATGGTAAGGTAATTATTAGATCACATGGCGTTCCTTTGCATATTTATGATACTGCTAAACAAAAAGGAATTGAACTTGTGGATTGCACATGTCCATTTGTTAGGAAAATACAAAACAAGGTAAAAGAATATAATAGCCTTGGTTATCAAATTATTATTATTGGTGACTCTAAACATCCTGAAGTTATTGGTATTAACGGATGGTGCAATAACAGTGCCATAATAATAAACAGTGAAGAAGATATTGAAGTTATATTAAATTATGATAAAATATGTATTGTAGCACAAACAACATTTTTTGAAGAAAAATTTAATAGGTTAGTGGAGTTAATTTCACTTAAAGGAAAAGAAGTAAAGGTTTTCAATACTATCTGTAACGCAACTCAACTTAGGCAAAAATCATGTGAAGAAATAGCCAAGATATCAGAAGCAATGGTAGTTATAGGTGGATACCATAGTTCTAATACACAGAAACTTGTTGAAATTAGTAAAAAATTCTGCAATAATACTTATCATATTGAAACAATAGACGAGCTGCCTATTAATGAATTAAAAAAATTTAAAACTATAGGATTAACCGCTGGAGCATCAACTCCAAGCTGGATTATTAAGGAGGTTTACGAAAAAATGAGTAATTTAGAAAATATGGATGAACTAATGAAGGCTATTGAAGATACAATGGTTAAGGTTCATAGAGGGGACACTGTAAAAGGTAAGGTAATTGCAGTAAAAGATGACGAAGTAATGGTAAACATTGGCTATAAGGCTGACGGTATCATTAAAAAAGATGAATTATCTAATGACCCTAAAATAGTTCCTGCTGATGTGGTATCTGTAGGAGATGAAATAGAGGTATATATTATTAAGTTAGATGATGGTGAGGGAAATGTAATCCTATCAAAGAAAAGAGTAGATACGGTAAAGAGCTGGGAAGAACTTGAAGAAGCAT
>CAZUFW010000091.1:0-5183 GCA_964619895.1 uncultured Clostridia bacterium
AAATTGTAGCATATTTATCCTGTATTATGTCAACCAATTGTTGGATTTTCTACACAGTCTGACGTCCCTATTATATTCTATTTATACGCTTAATGTGCCTATATAGTTATCAAATGATGTTTGTTTTTCATCAGTCAAAAAATCTACTCTATAATTAGCATTTCCTACATATATATGAACCTTCCCAGATATACATTCAAAAATTATATCTCCTGCTGAATTTTGTGTTATTTTATTATATCCTCTATAATAATTAAGATTTTCCGATGGAGCTTCACCAATAACTATCAATTTTGGTTCCATTTTTTGCAATAATTCACTTGGAATATGACCACTATCTCGCCCATGATGAGGTGCAAATAGAATATCTACTTTAGGTAAATCAATTTCGTCTTTTATTTTTTCCATAAAATACTTTTCCAAATCTCCCATCCACATTGAAGTTACTCCGTCTTCTAACTTATATCTTATTATTGGAGAAATATTATTGGGACTTTTCCCTTCCTTAACAGCTTTTAATTGTTCTTTAAAATCTTCATTATTCGTGTCTGGCCATAATATATTTATTCCAGAGCTACCTCTTTCCTTATCACTCAAATTCATCCATTTTCTCGAGCAACCTTCATAAATATAAAAAGCTTTACTTGAATCTCTTAATTCACAATATTTTTTAAAGTCGTCTGTTTCATCTTCTTTAGTAGCTTCATTTTTGACACAATAAAAGTTTATTATGCTCATTTTAGCATCTAAATATTCTAAACCTTTAATATGGTCATCATCTGGATGAGTAGATATGAATCTAGTAATTCCTTTATTGCTAGCTATGTCCTTTACCTCATTTACAATTTCTTCTTTAATATCATCACATAAGAAACAATCTATTATCGTGAAGTTATCACTATTATGATCTATATAAAACATATCTCCATTTCCTACTGAAAACGATTTAATTATACTCATGTATCTATATCCCCCTTTAAATTCTTTCACAAACTTCTGCTAAAGTTCTTGCATAATCAAATGCTTTTCTTACCACAATATCCTCTGTAACACCTACTAGAAGTATCATTATACTAATTATCATCAATATAAAAGCCACATACTGTGGATATGGCGACACAAACAAGGTTTTTAGGCTAAAACTGTCTATAGTTATAATTTCACGTATTGCTATTAAAATATAAAGCAAAATTCCAAAGTGTTTTAATCCATATAGATTTCTCCAAAAATTATAATCCCTAAGTTCTTTGTACACAAGTGGATACATTTCCTTGTTTTCATTCGCATGATTCCTAAGCCAATTCATAGCAGATGTATATACAATATCTGAGGACTCATTTTCTCCATCTATATTTTGAGGTATTTCTATATCTTTTAATTTATTAGCTAGCTTCATATGGTATCTATTTTTAGTAATAGTATCTATTTTATTATCTGAGTATCTCAAAATAATAGTTGTAGGCCATGTATTTAACTTCTTCACCATTTTATCTTCATATTTCTTCCCTTGATTTCTAGCTATCTGAGAAAGCAAAGTAAGAACTACCAGCAAAACAAATATATAACTACTACTTTCAAATAAATTAGTATTAATAATACTTTTAAAGATGCCAAATAAAATCAATGGTATAGTAATAACCATTGAAGGCATTACTCTTGCATGAAAATTAAAATCATCGAAGAAATCTTTTATTTTACCCATTTTCCCTCCATTAAAATAGAACTTTTGCCTCGCTTTTATATATAAAAAGACAAATTCAATACATTACAATTCAACCTAATTATATAAAGATATTACTTAGCAAAAAAGCCATCTAGGATTATAAATTAGTTATATATTCTCTAGATGGCTTATAAAATATTTATTATTAAGAATTTAATTTTAAATATGCGTTGTTTGTATTCTATATATTCAATTGTAAAATTGATTTCTCTCTACTCTATTTCACCACAATTTCTAACCGCACTTAGAAAACCCACAGCTACGGCAGATTACGCACCCGCCTTCGTGTTCTAGTCCGTTGCCGCATTCGGGACATGCGTTTCCTTTTGATTGAGGTTTCATTTCTAGGCTTACTGAAATTTCACTGTCTGCTATTTCATTATCAGGTACACAACAACATGAATCTGAAATGTTTTTTGTCTCTCTTTCTATCTCCATTGCAATATCATTTACAGTTGGATTTTCTTCATCTACATAGGTATTCATAACTCTTTCAAGAGCTTTTCCTATAGCATCAGGACATGAAAGAACCTTGATATCTTTATTGGTACCCCTTTGACGTAGGGTTGAATGACATCTGATACCTTTTAATTGTTCTACTACTGATTTAACATCCATTCCTGATCTAAGTGCTATTGAGACTAATCTACTTGTTGCTTCACTTTGGCTTGGGCATCCTCCTGCTCTACCTACATTAGTAAATACTTCGCATATTCCATTTTCATCATAGTTGACAGTTATATAGAGATTACCACAGCCTATTCTAACTTTTTCTGTCATGCCTTGAGTTATTGATGGTCTGAGTCTAGGTTTTATTGCATTACTAGCAGCTTCCTGTTCTGTGCTTTGCTTTGGCTCTTCTTTCTTTGCTGTACTTAGTACTTGGTCTTGTCTACTACCATCTCTATAAATAGTTACACCCTTACAACCAAGCTTATATGCTAGAGTATATACTTCTTCTACATCTTCTTTAGTTGCTTCATGTGTAAAGTTCACTGTTTTAGATACGGCATTGTCAACATGGTTTTGGAATGCAGCCTGCATCTTTATATGCCATATAGGTGAGATATCATGTGCTGTTACAAAAACTCTTTTTATATCTTCTGGAATTTCATCTATATGCGCTAATGTACCTTCTGTAGCTATTCTTTCCATCAATTCCTTTGAATAGAATCCTCTTTCTTTTGCAACTTCTTCAAAATATGGATGCACTTCTAAAAGCTTATCATTATCCATTACATTACGTACGAATGATATAGCAAATAGTGGTTCTATACCACTGCTAGCGCCTGCTATGATACTTATAGTTCCAGTTGGTGCAATAGTTGTAGTCGTAGAGTTTCTTAGTTTTAATCCTTTTTCCTCATATATGCTTTCTTCATATGCTGGAAAAGTTCCTCTTACTACAGCTAATTCAGCAGACTTCTTCTTTGATCTTTCGTCTATGAAGCCCATGACTTCTTCTGCTAAAGCTACTGCTTCATCTGAATTATATGGTAATCCAAGATAGAATAATAAATCTGCAAAGCCCATTAAGCCTAAGCCTATTTTTCTAGTTGACTTCGTCATTTTATCTATTTCTTCTAATGGATATTTGTTCATATCTATTACATTATCTAAGAAATGTACTGCTTTATCCACAGTGTTCCCAAGTTTTTCGTAATCTAATTCGTATTTTGAGCCACTTTTCTTTACCATTTTAACTAGGTTAATTGAACCTAAATTACATGACTCGTAAGGAAGTAATGGTTGCTCTCCACAAGGATTTGTGCTTTCCATTTCGCCTAATTTAGGTGTTGGATTCGCTTTATTAATTCTGTCCAAGAATACTATTCCAGGCTCTCCATTATTCCAAGCCATACTTACAATATTATTAAATACGTCTCTTGCATTAAGTGACCCAACTGGTTGCTTTGTATGTGGATCTACCAAGTCATAGTTTTCACCGTGTTCTACAGCTTCCATAAACTTTTCAGTTAATCCTACACTTATATTAAAATTCGTAATTTCGTTGGTGTCTTCTTTACATTTAATAAATTCCATTATATCAGGATGGTCTACTCTAAGGATTCCCATATTTGCTCCTCTTCGTGTTCCACCTTGTTTTACAGCCTCAGTTGCTGCATTAAAGACTTTCATAAAGCTAATTGGACCTGAAGCTACTCCCCCTGTAGATTTAACTGAAGCACCTCTAGCTCTTAGTCTTGTAAAGCTAAATCCAGTTCCTCCACCACTCTTATGTATTAATGCTGCATTTTTTATTGCATCAAATATGCCTTCCATAGAGTCTTCAATAGGCAGTACAAAGCATGCTGATAGTTGGCCTAGTTCTCTACCTGCATTCATAAGGGTTGGTGAGTTTGGCATGAACTCTAGATTAGCCATCATGTCAAAAAAAGCTTTTTCGATCTTTTCAATGTCTGCCTTTTTGTCATATATTTTATCTGCCTGAGCAATATGTTTTGCTACTCTTTTAAACATATCCTCAGGAGTTTCTATTACTTTACCCTCCATGTCTTTAGTTAAATACCGTCTTTCCAAAACCTTAATTGCATTTTCGCTTAGTTGCATTAAGACACCTCCGTAAACTACATTTAGTATAATTATTATGTATATGTACTAGATATTGTACCATCTCATGTTTTAAGTGTCAAAGTCAGTAAAACTTAATTATAATGAGAAATATGGACATAACTAAAATTTTTCCAATAATTCTACCAAAATTGACGATTTATTATAATCTAAAATAATGAGACTAAAGTAGCAATAAAAAAGGAGCATCTGCTCCTCTATATTATTTCAAGAATATCCTTTAAAGTTTCCTTCGCATATTCACCTTTTCTATATTTTCTCATAGTCACTATTATATTGGGTTGGTTTCCCTTTGATATTATTTCTGTTACTTTTTTGGGATGTTCAACAAAACTGCCTAGCTCTTTAAAATTTTCATCATAAAAAACAAATGTAGGTATTTTTACTACTCCATTATGTGTATATTTGCTGAAAAAAGCTTCATTTCCTTCTTTTTTAACTATAGAAATTTTAATATTTGGATTATGCTCTATTATTTTTTCTAATACGGGTACATTTATCATACAATCAGGACACCATATCTCTGCACATACAAGTATATTTATAATTCTTTCAACAGATTTGATTTTTTCTATATCTTCTTCTTCAAAACTAATAGAATTAAGGACCTCTAAAGTCTTTTCTTTATAAGTACTTGTATCAGTATTTACAAATTCGTCAAATGACATACCAGTAGAAAACAGCTCAAGACCATTCACCTCTATACCCCCCTTGTATAAAATAATTGTCCTGTTTAATTGTATTGCTTTTTTTCTTAAATTATAATACATATATTTTTTAAATCAACTAGTATTATATGGTGTAAGGGGAAAATTTTCAAAAAATAAAAAATCCAGCGACGTCCTACTCTCCCAGGCGGTCTCCCACC
>CAZUFW010000092.1:0-5141 GCA_964619895.1 uncultured Clostridia bacterium
AAATTTACATTTTGGATGTTTAGTTTCTTCTCACTGTTCAATTTTCAAAGACCAATTTGTTCAGTTGCTTTTTTTAGCGACTTTATTAGGTTAACATTTTTCTTCTCTTTTGTCAACACTTTTTGTTAACTTTTTTTCGCTTCGTTTTTCCTGTCGTTTAGTGACGACTTTTTTAATATAACACATTACTGATATTGTGTCAACTACTTTTTTGTTTTTTTATTTCCCTTGTTTGGGGTAATTATTAATATACCATGCGAATTATAATGTGTCAACAAAAAATATATAATTAACACGGTGCACAATAAAAAACACATATGGCATGACTAACCATATGTGTTCAATGTCTTATTTCATATTAGGTAAAGTGGCGAGAGCCGCTCTCTATTTATCAACTGGCTTCATAGTAGGAAATAGTATTATGTCTCTAATAGAAGCTGAATCAGTAAGAAGCATAATCAATCTATCTACACCTATTCCTAATCCACCTGTAGGTGGGAGGCCTACTTCTAATGCATTGATAAAGTCCTCATCCATTGGATGTGCTTCTTCATCACCAAATTCACGTTGTTTAAGTTGCTCTTCAAATCTTCCTTTTTGATCTATTGGATCATTAAGCTCTGAAAAAGCATTAGCTATTTCCCATGTATTGGCAAAAGCTTCAAATCTATTTGTAATTAAAGGATTGTTTGGATTCCTTTTAGCTAATGGTGAAACTTCTACAGGGTGATGTAACACAAAAGTTGGCTGCATTAAATCTTTTTCACAGAACTCTTCAAATGCTAGATTAACAAGATGTCCTTTTGTCATATGACTTTCAATTTCTAAATGCAATTGTTCCTTTGCAGCTTTTCTAGCTTCTTCGTCACTTTCAAAAGCGTAGAAGTCTATACCTGTCTTTTCTTTAACTAAATCATGCATAGACGCTCTCTTCCAAGGTGGTTTAAAGTCTATCTCTACCCCTTGATAGTTTACAACAGTCGTACCATTAACTTCTTCTGCACAGTATGCAACTAGTTCTTCTGTTATATTCATCATATCTTCATAGTCTTCATATGCTGAATATAATTCTATGTTTGTGAATTCTGGATTATGTTTAATAGATATTCCTTCATTTCTAAACATTTTCCCCATTTCATAAACTTTATCAAATCCACCTACTATAAGCCTTTTTAGATAAAGTTCGTTTGCTATCCTTAACTGCATATCTAAATCTAAGGTATTATGATGAGTAAGGAAAGGTTTAGCTGCTGCTCCACCAGCAACTGTTGTAAGTATAGGTGTTTCAACTTCTAGATATCCTCTATCATCTAAAAATCTTCTTATAGCTTTTATTATCTTATTTCTTTTTAGAAATGTTTGTTTTACTTCTGGATTCATTATTAGGTCTACATATCTTTGTCTATATCTTAAATCAGGGTCCTTTAATCCGTGGAATTTTTCAGGTAATATTTGAAGTGATTTTGATAATAAAACGACCTCTGTAGCTTTTATTGAAACTTCCCCAGTTTTCGTCTTAAATACTTCCCCTTTTACTCCAATTATATCCCCTATATCATAAGTGCTGAATAATTCATAATCTTCCTGACCTACAATATCGACTTTTACAAAAATTTGTATCCTGCCTTCACTGTCCTGAACATCTGCAAAGCTAGCCTTACCATGTCCTCTTTTTGTCATGATTCTTCCAGCTAAGGATACTTCCTTTCCTTCCATTTCTTCAAAGTTTTCTTTGATTTCCTTGCTATAGTTTGTTACATTGTACTTTTCAATTAAGAATGGGTCTTTCCCAATTTTTCTTAATTGCTCTAGTTTTTCTCTTCTAATAAGTAGTAATTCATTAAGGTTATTTTCCTCATTAATCATTTGACCGCCTCCTAGTACGCTCCTAGTATAATAGTTATCTGCTGATAGATACTATTTCGTACTTTATTACTCCATCAGGAACTTGTACGTCTACTATATCACCAGCTTTTCTTCCAATCAAGGCCATTCCCACTGGAGATTCATTAGAAATCTTTTCTTCATATGGATCTGCCTCAGCAGAGCCAACTATAGTATATTGAATTTCCTCATTATATTCAATATCTTTAACTGTTACTCTTGAACCAATACTTACTACTTCTGCTGATATATCCTCATCATCTATTACTCTAGCATTCCTTAACATTCTCTCAAGTTTAGCAATTCGTTCTTCTAAGCGAGCCTGTTCATTTTTAGCTTCATCATATTCTGAGTTTTCGCTTATATCACCAAAGGCTAATGCTTGTTTTATTCTATCAGCGACTTCTTTTCTCCTTATGGTTCTTAATTCTTCATATTCATCTTCTATCTTTTTTAGCCCCTCTGCAGTTAAAAAGATCTCTCTTTCAGTCATTACCCTCTCTCCTTTATAAAAGATTTGTTAAATTTATTTCTCGAATTAGCGTATCTAATATTATGGTTATTATGTTAATCTGAACAAACGATTTCCGATATAAATAGCCAATATTACTGCGTGTTAAACAATAAGCACCGTAAGTATCTTACAGTGCCTACCCTTTTATTTATGATGATTATTATAGTTTAGTAATCATTCATTGTCAAGAGTATATCATAACTATTATTTACTTTGTCAAAAATAATGATTTGTTACGTTTTTTCCCATAATAAACATCTATAACTTCTTTAATTTTATAGTTTTTCTCATTAGCTCTAAGTTCTATTGGTTTAGTACCATCTTGCCTTTTTATACCTTCATAGACATATGAAGGTATCTTTTCTTCATAAGAAAAAACTTCTGGATTACTTTTCAATATTCTTCTATTATTAAATATTAAATCTGTTATTATGAGTAAATCTTTTCTATTGCTGTTTATAAACTCAAGCTTTCTTCCTAAACTAGTATCAATTATTATTGCTCTCCTCTTAATATTATGAGAATCAAGTAACACATCAGATGCCATGTTAATAATCACATCAAATTTTTGGACTATTTTATCTAATTTAGTTATTGATTGAAGCGAAAGTCCAGTTTTATTTAGAATTTCTTTCCCTAATTTCTCACTAAAGCTTGTGTCTTTGCTCATAATTGTTAAAAAACTTAAATCCTTTGCAATACCAATAGCTACTTTCTCAGTCAAAAATGTATCATCACTAACTATTAATATTTCTTTTTCGTTTAATAGCTGATTTCTTAAACAGAATATTTCTTTTAATATATAAGGAATGTACTCTACTATTTCGCTTCTACCATCTAATACCTTTAATCCACACTTATCTTCTATTTCTTTAATATCCTCTTGGCTAAGTGTATGGATTCGTTCTATTATTAACTTCTTTACATCTTCTGTTTTTAGTAGATTTATAGCATCTGTAAGTCTTGTTATATATTCTGTTTTAGATATATTTTTGTATGTTGTAAAAATTCCTGCTGCATATCCACGTATTATGCTTTCCTTATTCTCTTCGAAACTACATACTATTCTTGGTTTTATTTTCTTTTGAAATAACAGAAAAATATTTTCAGGTATATACTTTAGTGTTCCTTTCTTCAAATAATTTCTATAATCGTAAGGTTCTAGAACATATATGAAATTACCCTGACACCCTCCTATCCCCTTTCAATATTAAGTTGCTCTGTGAAGTCTTGCTCTTCTCACTAAGATACTCTACTCTAGGCTTAAATCCTATGACATCCAGCATTTGATTAAAATCTTCATAATCCATATCCTCAGGGTTTTTTCCTGACAAAGCTACTATTACTGCTTCCATTACATTTGTCCCAAAAGATCTTCCATTAAACTCGGGGGTAGTTGTAACTAAAAGCTTCACACCTCTTGTGGTTAAGTCTTCAATATCATTTGGTGTAATTGTATTTGTTATGATTGTTTTACCTTCCATTTTTTCTGGCATATACTTCTTAATATATAGGTAATCTCCAGCTATGATATCGGCTTCTTGAAAGAAACTATTAAACTTATTGCTAGAAGTAGCGTCTTGGCTCTTTCCAGTTGGATAAAGTATATGAAAAGGCAGCTTTAGTAGTAATGGCGCTACAACTCTTGCTATATTGTATAAGGTATTATATGACTTAATTCTTAAAGGTATTCCTAGTGCAAATATTAGGTCTCCATACACAATATTGCTGCCTTGTTCTTCAAAAGCCGCGGCCATGCCATACCTATCTAAAGCAGATGTAATTAAAACATTTTTATCTTTTAAGCTTACAATACCTTCTGCATTAACGAGTTTTATTATTCTTCTTTCTAATGTATCTTTTAAAAAAGTACCGTCTAAAATAGGTGTTTTAACGGCAGCTTGTTTCAAAGGAATGGAATCCTTAATTATGTACCTCTTGTCCTTACACCTTAAATATATATCTATACCGCCTAACCCAAAGGCATCTACTTTTCCGTCTAAGTCTCTTATAAGTTGTATTGCTTTCTCCTTGTCCCCGTCTGTGCCTATTCTTTCAATTATAATATCTTCCCCTAACATAATTGTCTCTACTTTATGGTTTCTCTTAGATGAGCCTATACTAATGCTCACTACCCTTTTCATCTCAATAACCTCCTGAACAGTAATTTATATTAATTTCGCATTATTAGTTCCTTATAGGTTAAAAGTTCATTCTCCATTTGTTCTTTATCTGCTATTGTGTTAATTTTATTTCTTATTTCTGCTGAATCTCTCATGCCTTTAATATACCATGCAATATGTTTTCTCATTTCTTTGACACCTATTCTATCACCCTTTAAATTGCACAGTAACCTCAAGTGCTCTAGACAAGTATCAATTCGTTCTTCTTCTGATGGTGGTGGAAGGTGAACTCCATTTTCTAATAGAGCTACAGTTCTTTTAAATAACCAAGGATTTCCCCTGCTGCCCCTGCCTATCATTACTGCATCACATCCAGTTTGCTCTATCATGTTTATACTATCTTCAGGAGAACATATGTCTCCATTTCCTATAATGGGTATTGTTGTGTTTTCTTTTACTTTCCTTATAATATTCCAATCAGCTGTCCCTGAATAAAACTGTTCTCTAGTTCTGCCATGAACAGCTATTGCACTAGCCCCATTATCTTCTATAATTTTAGCAATCTCTACTGCATTTATACATGAATCATCCCAACCTGCTCTTATTTTTATAGTAACAGG
>CAZUFW010000093.1:0-1380 GCA_964619895.1 uncultured Clostridia bacterium
AAAGTTCAACTTAGATGCTGTTACTTTCACAGGTTTCTTAGATGGTATAAATACAAGCTTAGTAAATTCTCTTGATCTAGAAAAACTAGAGGAAGATAGTGAGATAGAATTGGAAGTTGATTTTGAAAAGTTATATTTTAACATGTTAGATGCTAAAGCACCATGGCTTTATGAATTACCTCAGTGGGATGATATACTAACTAAAGAAAAGAGAAAAGAAATTACAAAGGAATATAGAAGCTCTAAAATAATCGTGAAGGACAAAAAAATAGGAAGAAATGAACCTTGTCCTTGCGGTAGTGGAAAAAAATATAAAAAATGTTGTGGGAAATAATATACTAATATAATAATAAATTAGCCAATAAAAGACTTAGGAGGAAACAAAATGGTAGAAAGAATAAAAGTGAATTTCGATGCAGTAGAAGCCATGGCGTTTTTTTGGCAAGCAACAAATGATAGAGAAAAGGTTTCTGAGAAGTATTTAAATGATGTAGCTGATATGGAAGGCTTTAGAATTGTATATGACGAGGAATTTGATAGAGAGTCAGTTAGAAGAGCTATGAGTGCAGTATCTAATAGAGAGCCATTCCAAAGTAAAAGTAAAAAAGAAGGAAGGTTCTGGAATAACAATCTTTGGATGCTGGAAGATTTAGAATATACAAATGCTATGATACAGCCCATAAAAAAATTACATCTTGACGAATTAGTAGATGAATTGAATTCCATTAAAGGAATAAAAGAATATGAAACAATTGAAGTATTTTTTGTACCTTTTCATACAGAAGAATACATTATTTCTGGCAATAAATTGATTGTAAACTTCTTTAGAGTAAGACCAGATTTTGTTGACGAGAAAACTTATATTGGTGAGCTAGAGATTGCTGATTTTGTTAAGGAAAAAGTTATTGAACTTCTTAGTAAATGATTTAGGCTATTTTATATTTTTTAAAAAAGTAGTGGACCTTGGTAGTGTTCACTACTTTTTTTATTAACTTATTGAAAATTAATAATAATTTTGATATGCTATAGTAAACATAAGTTTAAATTATAAGCAAAAGTTGGTGATAATATGACCTTAAGAGAAAAAGAAATACTTTCAATGCTAAAAGAGAATCCTATGATAAGCCAACAGGAAATTGCTGAGCATTTAGGTATTGCGAGGTCTTCAGTAGCTGTTCATATAAGCAATCTTATTAAAAAAGGGTATATCAAAGGAAAAGGATACGTTTTAAACGAAGAAGAGTACGTGACAGTTATAGGAGGAGCCAATGTTGATATTCAAGGTTTTTCCCTAAATAAACTGAAACTTAATGATTCAAATCCAGGAATAGTAAAGGTTTCTGTAGGAGGAGTAGGCAGAAATATAGCAGAGAATTTATC
>CAZUFW010000093.1:1390-2691 GCA_964619895.1 uncultured Clostridia bacterium
AGGTATTAAAACAAAATTAATATCAGTCTTTGGCGAAGATTTATATGGTGATAAGATATCATATGAGTGCAGGGTTGCTGGAATTGATATTGATAATTGCTTGGTTTTAAAAAATCTACCATCATCTTCATATCTATCAATATTAGATGAGAATGAGGACATGAAAGTTGCAATTTCAGACATGGATATCATTAATCATTTGAATGTTGATTTCATCAAGTCAAAAGTTCATATTATTGAAAACTCAGCTGCTATAGTTATTGATACAAATTTATCTCAAGATGTAATTGAGTATCTATTAAACAATTTTAGACATAAGACTTTCTTTGCCGATACAGTATCTACTACAAAAGCTAAAAAGATTAAAGACTTGATTGGATACTTCCATACCATTAAACCTAATATTTATGAAACAGAAGAGCTTACTGGAATTAAAATAATTGAAAATGGTGATTTAGAAATAGCTGCTGAGATATTAATAGAAAAAGGCTTAAAAAGAGTATTTATAAGCCTAGGTAAAAAAGGAGTATTTTATAAAGATGAATATACCAATAAACATGTTAATGCATCAAGCATAAAAGTAGTAAATGCTACTGGTGCAGGAGATGCATTTATGGCTGGCCTTATTTACAGCTATATTAACGATTTGGAGATAGATGATACAATACATTTTTCGATGCATGCGGCTGAGATGGCTTTAAGTCATGAAAACACAATTAATCCAAACATATCAGCTGAAAATATATTTAAGAAAATGAGGAGTGAATAAAATGTTAAGTGACTATTTGTCAATAAAACCAGAAGTTGAAGAAGCACTCAAAAATGGTCTTCCAGTAGTGGCTTTAGAATCTACAATTATTTCTCATGGCATGCCTTATCCAGAAAATGTAAATACCGCAAGAGAAGTTGAAAGAATTGTAAGGGAAAATGGGGCGATTCCAGCAACAATTGCAATATTAAATGGCAAGCTTAATGTTGGGTTAGAAGATAATGAGTTAGAGTTTTTAGGAAAAAGTAAGGATGTAGTAAAAACAAGTAGAAGAGATTTGCCTTTTGTAGTAGCTAAAGAAATGAATGGTGCTACTACTGTAGCGGCTACTATGATAATAGCAGCTATGGCTGGAATAAAAGTTTTTGCTACAGGCGGAATTGGCGGTGTTCATAGACAGGCTCAAGAAACCTTTGATATTTCTGCAGATTTACAAGAACTAGCCAATACTAATGTTGCAGTTGTATGTGCAGGAGCGAAATCTATATTGGATATAGGACTTACATTAGAGTATTTAGAAACTCAAGGCGTA
>CAZUFW010000093.1:2701-5108 GCA_964619895.1 uncultured Clostridia bacterium
AGGCGTACCAGTCGTTGGCTTTGGAACTGACGAATTTCCAGCGTTTTACACTAGAAAGAGTGGTTTTATGGTGGATTATAGAGTAGACTCTGAAGGAGAGTTAGCAAAAGCAATAAAAGCAAAGTGGGATTTGCAGCTAAAAGGTGGTTTAGTTATTGGTAACCCAATACCTTGTGAATATGAAATGGACTATGAAGGCATAAATAATGCCATAAATAATGCTTTGATAGAAGCTGAGAATAAGGGGATAAAAGGTAAAGAAACGACACCTTTTTTGCTTTCTAAAGTAAAGGAAATAACTGAAGGGAAAAGCTTAGAGTCAAATATCCAACTAGTTTATAATAATGCTAAATTGGCAGCTAGGCTGGCGTTAGAATTAAGTAGGTTATATTAATTTATAAGAAATTACCAGAATCGGCATGTAAGGATATAGGTATTTTTTGTAATGTTTTGATCAACAAAAAAAAATATTTCAAATTAACTATTGACATATTTCGATATTTAGTTCATAATAATAAAAAAAAGTGAATACTTAATGGGTAGAGGTGCAGTATTTATTAGTAATATAGCTGAGGTAAGCACAATGAAGCTATAGGAAAGGAAATATTGCCGAAACGTACAACTGACGCTTTAAGGTTGTATAGTTGGTTCTGCATAGAATATATGTAGAACTGTCACAAAGCTATTTGTGGAGAGCTATCATTCAAATTTAACACATACTGTATTATTTTTTGTGTGTATAAAACTCTGAGTGAAAGCCCAGAGTTTTTTTATTTATGATGGACTCTTCTCCAAGACATTTCACTTTACAAAAAAAAGGAGGAGATTTTACATGAAAAAGTTATTATTATTTGTATCAATTTGTATGTCAGCAATTATGTTATTAACAGGGTGTGGTTCTAGTAGTAATTCAGGAAATACAAATACATCTCAGGCAACTGACGATGGGACATTTAGAGTAGGACTTGAAGCTGGATATGCACCATTTAACTGGACTCAAATGGACGATTCTAATGGTGGTGTTAAAATTGATGGGAACTCAGAATATGCAGGTGGATATGATGTAGAAATTGCTAAAAGAATTGCTGAAGGATTAGGCAAAAAATTGGTTATTGTTAAAACTGAATGGGATGGTCTTTTACCAGCGTTAACTTCAGGAAAAATAGATGCGATTATAGCTGGTATGTCTCCAACAGCAGAAAGAGCGGAGTCAATCGACTTCTCAGATAACTATTACAAATCAGATTTAGTTATGGTTGTAAAAAAAGGTGGAAAATATGAAGGGGCTACTTCTATTCAAGACTTTAAAGGTGCAAAGGTAACTGCACAGTTAAATACATTCCACTATACAGTAATAGATCAAATTAAAGGTGTAATCAAGGAAACTGCTATGGATAACTTCCCTGCAATGAGGGTTGCTCTTGAATCAGGAATAATTGATGGATATGTTTCAGAACGTCCAGAGGGGATTAGCGCATCATCAGCAAATAAAAACTTTACATTTGTAGAATTTAAAGATGGATTTGTTACATCAGATGAAGATACAGCAATTGCTGTAGGCATTGTAAAAGGAAGTAAATTAACTGAAAAGATTAATGAAATATTAGAAGGCATATCAGAGGAAGAACGTCAAAACATTATGGATACTGTTATTAAAAATCAACCAGCAGCTCAATAATTGTGTTGTGAAACTGACTTTATTTAAAATAGTCAGTTTCATAATTTTCTAAGAGGAGGTAAAAATATGAGCTTTGAATCTGTAGTTAAAATCGCTGTAAACAATTGGCCAATGTTTGTTCGTGGTGCTGGTATGACACTCCTAATTTCTATTATAGGTACTATTGCAGGTCTTATTATAGGATTACTAGTAGGAATTATAAGAACTATACCGATTCCTGAAAAAGGAGCAAAAAGGACAAATCTTAAAGTTATTAATTCTATTCTTTCTATATATGTAGAATTTTTCCGTGGAACACCTATGATAGTGCAAGCTATGGTAGTATATTATGGCTCTGCCCAAGCATTTGGAATACAAATGGACAGAGTAGTAGCAGCAATATTAATTGTTTCCATTAATACAGGAGCATATATGTCAGAAATAGTTCGTGGTGGTATTGTTTCAATAGATAGGGGTCAATTTGAAGCAGCTCAGGCTATTGGGATGAATCATGTTCAAACAATGATTAATGTTATCTTGCCCCAAGTAATTCGTAATATTTTACCGGCAACTGGTAATGAATTTGTTATTAATATTAAAGATACCTCAGTATTAAATGTAATTTCTGTAACAGAATTATATTTCCAAACAAAATCAATTGCAGGTAGTAGCTTTAAATTCTTTGAACCCTTCTTTGTGGCAAGTATTATTTATTTGGTAATGACTTTTACAGTAACAAGAATTTTACGT
>CAZUFW010000094.1:0-4968 GCA_964619895.1 uncultured Clostridia bacterium
TACGGTGGTGTGAGAGGACGGTAAATAAAATAATTATTTACCTCCTACTCGATTTCTCTATTTATTGTTGATATTAATACAAAATAGTGTATTATATATAAAAGAGTACATGTTAGGAGGAAAACTATGGAGGTTGTATTAGGATATCTTTTTATTTTTGGAGCTAGAATATTAGACGTTTCCATGTCTACTATAAGAATGCTTATGGTTGTACAGGGCAGAAGAAAGTATGCTGCCATAATAGGTTTTTTTGAAGTTATTATTTATATTGTAGCCTTAGGTAAAGTTGTAAATGGGCTAAGTAACCCAGGAAACTTATTAGCATATGCTTTAGGATTTGCTAGCGGTAATTATATTGGAAGTTATATTGAGGAAAAAATTGCACTGGGTAATTTAACTGCCCAGGTAATATTAAATGATAGTGGTGAGGGCATTATTCATGAATTAAGAGAAAATGGCTTTGGTGTTACAGTCATAGTGGGGCAAGGAAAAGAAGGACCTAAAAACATGCTAAACATTACATTAAAAAGAAAAGATTTAAATAAACTTCATGAATTACTAGCTGATCTTGATAAGGAGGCATTCATTACAGTAAGTTCAACAAAGCTTATTAGTGGTGGATATTTTTCTACAATTAAAAGAAAGTAGAATTCAACAAAATATTCATAGTATCCCTCTAGGGCTAATATACTTTATTAAGTAGTTTTAGCAAAGGGAGGGTAATGAATGTTCAAAAAATTATTGATACTTGTCATAGTATTAGCTTTAGGACTTAGTCTATTTGGCTGTAAAGCAATAGACACAATGAAGGATTTAATAACTAAGGAAGAGCCAGATATAGAAATAATAAGAAGTGATGAAGATGCAAACATTATGGATGATTCTGATTTAAGAAGCACAGTTCTTTACTATCAGAACGAAAACGGATATCTGGTACCAGTAAAGCGAAAAATTCCTTGGGAAGAAGGCATAGCTAAAGCTGCACTTAAAAACATGATGGATAGTCCAACTATAAGAGAAGATATTGGGGGCATAGGATTAAAACCAATTATTCCAGCAGGAACAGAAATAATTGGAATGTCAATCAATCAAGATACTGGGTTATGCAAAGTTGACTTCAATAGTCAAATTATGAACTGCCAATCTAAAAAAGATGAAGAAAACATGATAAAAGGTGTTGTCTATACCTTAACTGAATTTTTAAATGTTAAAGAAGTACAGTTTATGGTTGATGGGAAAATAGTTTCAGAATTAAGACATGGAACAAAAGTACAAAAGCCTTTAGCTAGAACTGATATAAATCCAGCAGAAAACTTAAGCGCTGGTGCTTCAAAAGTAATAGTTTATTATAAAGGAACTAGTAATGGAGACTACGAGTATTATGTTCCTGTAACAGTGCCTACTTCTGCTCCTAGTGCAAATGTCCAGACATCTCTTGAAACTTTATTTAAAGGAGCACCTGAATTATCAGGTCTATATACAGATATTCCTGAAGGAATCGATTTCCAAGGTGTAGAAGTTTATAATGGAGTAGCTTATGTAGATATTATTTCATATGACTTTAACTTATTATCAGATCAAAAAGTTTTTAATAACATGACTAAAAATATAGGCTTAACTTTAAAAGAATTTCCAGAAATAGAGTATGTAGAGATATTATTTGATGGCAAGACAATTGAAGAGGCAGGTCTAGAACTTGAAATACAAGAGTCTGTACCAGCATTCGCAAATGAATATTAAAAGACTACCACCTAGGTGGTAGTTTTTAAATTTATAAATTTATAGAAAAAATACAAAATCTCTGTTATTATATTGGTTAGTAGGAGACAATATTATTTGTAAAACTAATTGAAAGGTGATTACATATGAGTAGAATAGATGGAAGAAATTATGATGAGTTAAGAAAAGTTAAAATAACTAGAAATTTTATAAAACATCCTCAAGGTTCAGTTCTTATTGAAATGGGGGAAACAAAAGTTATTTGTACAGCAATGATAGATGAAAAAGTCCCACCATTTATAAAAGGTACAGGAACAGGGTGGATAACTGCGGAGTACTCTATGCTTCCTGGTTCAACTGTGTCTAGGAAAGTTAGGGAATCTAGCAGAGGTAAGGTAGAAGGCAGAAGTCAAGAGATTCAAAGGCTAATAGGCAGGGCCTTAAGATCTGTTGTTGCATTAGAGGATATTGGGGAAAGGACAATTTGGATAGATTGTGACGTAATACAAGCTGATGGAGGCACTAGAACAGCTTCCATAACAGGTGCTTTTGTTGCCTTAGCAGATGCTATGCATAGTTTATATAAAGAAGGAATTTTGTCTCGTATCCCATTAAGAGGATTTTTATCAGCTGTAAGTGTTGGAGTTGTTAATGAAAAGCCTGTACTAGACTTGTGCTATGCAGAAGATTCCAAAGCAAAAGTGGACATGAATATTGTCATGACTGGAAATGGAGACTTTGTGGAGATACAAGGAACTGGAGAAAAATCACCATTTTCTTTCAAGGATTTAAATGAATTAATAGCATTAGGACAAAAGGGAAATGAAGAGCTTATAAAACTACAAAAAGAGTCTCTAGGAGAAATAAGTAATTTAATAGGATTAGAAAAGCCTGAAAAAGGAGAAGTAGAGAATGAGTAAAAAGACTCTTATTGTCTCAACTGATAACAAGCATAAAATAATGGAAATAAAAGATATTATGAAGGATGTGCCGATCACTATATTATCAAAAACTGAAGCAGGATATGGTGATATAGAGGTAATTGAGGATGGAAATACCCTGGAAGAAAATGCAATGAAAAAAGCCATAGAAATAGCTAAAAAAGCAGATGCAATAGTTATAGCTGATGATACAGGACTTTTTGTGGATAAGCTTAATGGAGAGCCAGGAGTTTATTCATCTAGATATAGTGGTGAAAATGCTACCTATAGTGACAATAATAAAAAGTTGTTGGCAGAGCTTGAAGGAGTTCCTTTAGAACAAAGAACTGCAAAATTTAAAACTATAATTGCAATAGTTTTGGAGGACAAAAGTGTAAAGTTAGTTTCTGGGGAATGTAGTGGTAAAATAGGCTTTGACGGGAAGGGAGAAAACGGATTTGGTTATGACCCTTTATTTATAGTTGATGGCTACGACAAGACTTTCAGTGAGCTAGGAGAGGAAGTAAAAAATTCTATTAGCCATAGGGCTAAGGCATTGATTAATTTGAAAAAAGAGCTTAAAAATATTATTAAGGACGAGGAAAATGAAAATAGCAGTAATAAGTGATACACATGGATATATTCAGCCTTGCATAGATGCACTAAAAAAAATAGATGAAATTAATTTAATTATTCATTTAGGGGATTATTCTAAGGACGTAATAGGTATTAGAGAAGCTATTAATATTGAAATTATTAATGTAAAAGGGAATTGTGATTCTTATGATTTTGAAACCCCAGATGATAATATTATTGAAATCAAAGGGAAAAAAATATTTATGACTCATGGAGATTTATACAGAGTAAAGTATGGATTAAATGATGTTTATTATAAAGCTAAGGAATTAAATGCGGATGTAGTTTTATTTGGACATAGTCATACTTCAACTTTAGTAGAGCATGAAGGAATTCTTTTCTTTAACCCTGGAAGTCCATCATTGCCTAGAGCTGGTACTTCAAAAAGTATAGGATTGCTATATATTGATGAGGATAATGCTAAAGGGGAAATAATAAGCATTTAGAATGAAACTTTTTAACTTTTAGGCTAGTTACCTTGGCATCGTCAATACATTTGTAAACATATTCCTAAAAAAAGTTTGTACAAAGTATTGACTAATGGATTCAAGGCTGGTATAATTTATTATTGTCAGCTGAAAAAAATATTTCCATGAGCAACGCGGGTGTTGCTTAGTGGTATAAGCAGAGAGCCCAAACTGTGCTTTTGGTTTGGTGCGAATCGCTTAGGTATCCCAGAAACGCGTAACTACTAAAGTTAGAAAAGCTATAACACTATGAGCAACGCGGGTGTTGCTTAGTGGTAGAGCACCGGCTTCCCAAGCCGGTTGTGAGGGTTCGATTCCCTTCACCCGCTCCAACCTTGATTTCTGCCAGTTAAGGCAATGATTAGGAATGCCTGTTAAGGCCAACTTTAGTTTCTGTCCGCTAGGACAATAGTTAGGAGTGTCCAACGGGGCAAAACTTGATTCTGTACCCATAGCTCAGTAGGATAGAGCAACGGCCTTCTAAGCCGTGTGTCCGGGGTTCGAATCCCTGTGGGTACGCCAATGATATCAAATAATAATTATGGTGGATATAGCTCAGCTGGTTAGAGCGCCAGATTGTGGCTCTGGAGGTCGTGGGTTCGAATCCCGTTATCCACCCCAGTAATATAATTAAGAATTAACATTTAAGAATGAAGAATTATTAAATATTGATTGAGCTTGGTCTTATAGTTTTAATTCTCAATTCTCAATCCACAATTTTTAATTGTCTGAGACCCATTAGCTCAGTCGGCATAAGCAGGGGACCAAAATCGTGTATTTTGATTTTGTGTACATCGCTTAGTTGCTTAGAACGAGCTAATATTAAGAAAAGGTTAATCCGAGAAGTAAATTATGTACGACCCATTAGCTCAGTCGGCAGAGCACCTGACTTTTAATCAGGGTGTCCCGCGTTCGAGTCGCGGATGGGTCACCAACTAAACACAACGAGCATCAAAATTGTGTTGCGAGATTGTGAAATAAAAACATGCGGGAGTGGCGGAACTGGCAGACGCGCTAGACTTAGGATCTAGTGTCATTGACGTGGGGGTTCAAGTCCTCTCTCCCGCACCAATAAATGAATTAAGCAAAGATAATTAAATTAAAGAAACTCGGAAACTAAAGTTTTCGAGTACTACAATTACACAAAATACAAGATTTTGGTAATTGCAGCATGCGGAAGTGGCTCAGTGGTAGAGCATCGCCTTGCCAAGGCGAGGGTCGCGAGT
>CAZUFW010000095.1:0-4571 GCA_964619895.1 uncultured Clostridia bacterium
TTGAGCATCGTCCATGACTTCTACTCCTGCTAAATATAATCCTCTTGTAAAATTCTCTTCCCAAGGGTTAAAGTTTCTTGAAAAATCACTCATTAATCCCCAAATTCCTAAAACATTTCCCTTTTCATCTTTCTTTGCTAGAAATTCCACCTCATTAAAGTGATTGTTGGCATTTTCCCATAACTTATTTACAAAACCATTTCCATCATTGCTTGAACCTTCTTTACCAATTACCGAAAAAGAACTTTTAATACATTTTTTGATTTCCATACTTATTCTCTTCCCCCTACATTTAATTGTTTGTTAATTATAAATATCCGTAACTTATTTCACACTTTTATCCTTTACTATATTTTACATTAAAATTGATATTTATTAAAACTGATATTCACAATTATCCTTATAACAAAAAAACATTACTCATACAGCATGTTGCTATACAAGTAATGCCTTTATTTTAATATTCTTCTCAACTATTTATGCTAAACTCATTTTGGCCTTTGTATCATTAAATTCTTGCTTTACTTCAAGGAGTAGGCTAGGATTGTCAATTAAATCGAAAGCAGTTCCAGCTAATATCTTAGCTGCATTTATTACTGCTTCATGTCCTCTTTGAGTTTTACCATCATCTAAAAATTCTTGTGAGTGGGATGAAGCATTTTCATCTACGAAAGATATTCTTATACATGACCCTGGTATAATGTACATCACATTACCAAAATCTGAAGAGCCTGTCTTTTCTCTAGCGGATTTAATATTAGGTGCCTTTACAAGCTTTGCATTATTCATAACCACATCATTTAAGCAGTATACTGGCACTTTACTATCCAAATCTTTCTCTCTTATAATCTCGTAGGTGGTACCCGTCATTAGGGCAGCCCCCTTAACAATATCTTCAAAGCGTGTTATTACCGACTTTAAATATGAAGAATTATAAGATCTTAAACTGAATGAACCCGAAGCCAATTTAGGTACTACATTATTGGGACCACCTGCATCAACAACTGTATAATGCATTTTTGTATCCTCTTGAACGTGTTCTCTTAAAAATTCCACTGCTTGGAATGTTAATAACAACGCATCCAATGCACTTCTTCCTTGTTCTGGTTTTAATGCAGCATGAGAACTCTTACCGTGGTAAATTACTTTAATACTGCTAGCCGCTAAGGATTTAACATCTACCTGAGTAGCTGGACCTCCATGCATCATAAGTGCCACATCTAACTCTTTGATATAGCCTTCTTTTATCATCTTTATTTTGCCGCCGCCACCTTCTTCTGCAGGAGTTCCATATACGGTTAATTTATATGGTTTCTCCTTATACAGTTCTTTTATTGCAACTGCAGCTCCAATAATTGCAGGTCCTTGCATATGGTGTGCACATCCATGCCCCATAGGCAATGCGTCATATTCACACAAAAGTCCTATATTAGGTCCTCCATTTCCATTTTCATACACAGCTTTAAATGCTGTATCCAAACTTCCTAGACCTAATTCAACCTTAAACCCCTGTTCCTTTAAATAATCTGTAAGTAATTTACTAGCTTTATATTCCTTAAATGCAAGCTCTGGATTATCAAAAATATAGTCAGCCATTGCGATTAAGTTACTAGTTCTATCGTCTATATTCTTAAATAAGCTTTCTTTCAATTCTATCTCTCCCTTACATAGGACCATATTTTATCATTTGCGCAACTACCATTAACGCACATCCAACAACTACCCATATAAGGAATAGTTTCCACATAAATTTCATCCATCTATCATATGGTATATTAGCTGCACCAAGGATACCCATAAGTGCTGAAGATGTAGGTAATACATAGTTTCCGAAGCCATCACCAAAGTTGAATGCCAATACAGCTGATTGTCTTGTAAGTCCAACTAAATCTGCTAATGGTACAAATAAAGGCATTACAGTATTAGCTAGTCCACTTCCTGATGTTATAAATATATTCATTATAAGATTAGCTATATACATTGCTGCTCCCTGTACATAAGCTGGTAAAAGTCCTAATACTTGAGCCATTCCATAAATGCATGTATCCATTATTTTACCTGCAGTTAGTATTCCTGAAACTGAACGAGCAAGACCTATAATCAATGCAGCTCCTACCATTTTCTTGGCACCTTCTACCATACACTTAGCAATCTTACTTGGACCAAAGCCTGCACACACACCAGATACTATACCCATCCAAATGAATACTGCAGCAGTTTCTTCTAAGTCCCAATCTAGCTTTACTCCACCATATACTATGAGACCCAGCAACGCAAACATTGTAAATATTACAAGCCATTTTCTTATATCCATTGGCTTATCAAATTCTGCCCCATCAGCCTTATTTGATTCACTTGCTACATCTAAATCATACATATAGCTATATTCTGGATTAACCCTAACTTTCTTTGCATATCTAATAAGATAAATGTTAGTTACTATATAGAACACAACAAAACATACAGCTCTGAATCCTATACCTGAGTAAGGTGGTAACCCTGCAATATTTTGAGCTACTATAGTAGTGTTTACATTTAATGTTCCTGTTGAAAATCCTACAGCACCACCTAAAAGTATAATTCCTGCACCAACTATAGAATCAAATCCTAAGACCTTGGCAAACATTACCATGACAGGTGCAAATCCTATAAAGGTATTAACACCTTGAGTTGTACAAATCAAAGCAAATATTAAGGTAACAATTGGAATAAATATTGTCTCTTTAGAGGATAGCTTTTTTGAAACCATAGCTATAAGAGACTGTAGTGCTCCACTAGATACTATTACGTTAAAAGCTGCTCCTGAAAATAAAATTACAAATATAAGACTTGCTGTCTCAATATAACCGCTTATAGCATAATTTCCCAGCATGAAAATATTAACCGGAGTATTAGCTATGTATTTGAATGATTTAGCATCGATAACTTTTTTTCCAGCTGAATTTACTATTTTACCATATTGGCCTGCTGGAATTAACCATGTGAGAATTGCAGCTACAAATACAATAAGAGCAATAATTACTAGGGAATGCGGCATTTTAAAGCTTTTTTTGTTTTCTTTAACAACCTTTTTACTCATATCAAGAACTCCTTTACAAATTTATTTAATCGCTTATACCATCGTATGGCTTAGTGTAATTTTAAACACTGAGAATTCTTATGTAAAGGTTTTAAATATTATATTAAGTATAACTTAAACTTATACTTTCCCACTGAATAACTCTTTTATGGAATTAATAATTTTATTAAAATTCTTGATTTCCATTGAAACATTTGGGTATGCAATGACTAATTCTGAAGTTACTTCATCCTGTATTACATTATAGTATTCAATATTCTTTATATGAGACATTTCGTTTATATAACTTACTCGATTGAATCCTACCCCAAAATTTGCTGAAACTAGCTTCATTATTGTTTCAATATTTCTAATTTCTATAATTTTTTTAGGGATTATTCCTGCTTTTTCAAACAAAATATCACTAACCTCTCTTAAGCTTTGCCCCTTTTGAGGCAAAATAAAGGTTTCTTCCTCTAATTCTTTAAAATCAATATATTGAAGATTGCCCTCTTCTCTCCATTTAGCCTTTCTTCTTAGTTTACTAGATGAGTTAACAGCTAAAAACAAATTATCATTAAAAATATGTACATAATTTAAATCTTTTTTTCTTTTCATGCAACTATAAATGATTAAATCTAATTCGTATTTAGAAATCATACTCTCTAACACACTTGTATTAGATTCAGTAAAGGACAATTCTATTTCAGGGTACTTTACCCTAAAGTAGCTTGCAATTTCAGTTACTATATATGGCGATCTTCTTAACTGTACTCCAATTCTTAATCTTCCTGTACTCCCCCTAAAAAAATTATTTAATTCAGTGTTAAACTCATGCTCTAGATAAAGCATTTCTCTAGCCTTTGTAACATATTTTTCACCCACATATGTTAATATGTAAGAATTGCCTTTTCTTAAAAATAATTTAGTACCCAAAGTCTTTTCTAAATTATTAATATATAGGCTTAATGCAGGCTGAGAAATAAATAGTTTTTTTGCTGCCTTTGACATGTTCCCCTCTTCGGCTAAAGTGCATACATACAGTTGTTCCTTTAAATTCATATTATTTCCTCCATATATAAGCTAAACAAATATAATATATAATAAATGCTAATATTAATTTTGTCTATATATTATGCCCATATATTTTTATACCTATGAAATTATTTAGTTGGTGTACTGAATCTGCCTCTTCCTTTGTAATTGTGTCTTTAGACCCGGGAGAATTAAAAAGGCTGAGCAGCCAATGAAAGGGAAACCCCTTCATGGCTGTTCAGCCTTAATTAAACTTTATTATGTTTAACCAAACTTTATTGTTATGTCACAAGGATATATTATTTATTCATTGCCTCTTCTACTGCAACAGCTACTGCCACGGAAGCTCCTACCATTGGGTTGTTACCCATTCCGATAAGTCCCATCATTTCAACGTGAGCTGGAACTGATGATGAACCTGCGAATTGAGCATCTGAGTGCATTCTTCCCATAGTATCTGTCATACCGTAAGAAGCTG
>CAZUFW010000096.1:0-4517 GCA_964619895.1 uncultured Clostridia bacterium
TTTATAGATATCAATAACGATTTTAAGGACAAAATTGAAATCAAATATGCTGGAAAACGGGTCGACAATCTTTTTGTATCAACATCCACACTTAAAAATAAAGGTACTTTGCCCGTTAAAAAAACTGATTTTATAAAGCCTATTGAAATTACCTTTGACAAAAAAATTCTTGATTGTAACGTTATCGAGACAAATCCGAAAGGCATAGATGTGACTCTAACTGCCAATTCTGAAGGCAACTCGATAAACTGTGAATTTAATTTGTTGAATCCTCGTGATTATTTTACTCTTCATTTTGTTAGTTTAGAAAAACTCTCTACTCCAATAATTGCCTCCCGAATTGAAGGTTTGTCCGAGGTAGAGATCGCCTCAAAAGTAGATCAAAAACTTGGCAGAACTACTATGAGACTGCTCTCCGTTTATGTTCTTTTAATCATTTTTGTATTGATAAGCAAAAACTTTATAACATATTTATCGACACATGTTGGATCTGAAACATCAAATATTGTGATTTCTGTTGGTGATTTTTTTATTTCTTTCATGACGATTACAGGATCAGTTGTAATCTTTGAAAGGATTATCTATAGTCGATGAGTTTGTGAATATTCATATCTAAAATAATGAAAAATATAATAATGGGCTTGAGCCATAATTCTCTTTTTAGCCTGAATTGCAGGATTCTTACTATCCTGTCCGGAGTTCCATCAATATTATAGCAAAAATCCAGTACTTTCCTGAAAACATGTGTATTGTGAGCTGAGGTAATCTGAACTTTGTTATTCAAAAAGAGCAGGGTAGTTCCGTTTTAGTGGTATGAGAAGCTCATCGTCTAATTCTGCTTCATAGAGCGTTTTGACTTTAGAAAGCTGAGAAACTGATAATTTAGCTCCTTTAAGGTTAGCCTGGAGGAAGTCAGCGCCTTTAAGATCTGCTCCTTCGAAGTTAGCATTTTCAAGGTGAGCCCCTGGAAACATTGCATCTTCAAGATTGGCTTTATCAAACATAGCATAAGTAAGGGTAGCCAGATGAAAACGAGCTCCTTTTAGATTAGCCCCTACAAAAATTGCACCCTTAAGTTCAGACCCGTCAAAATAAGCTCCTTTACATTTTGCATTTTCAAAACTAACCCTTTCAATGTGAGCATTCGTAAGTTTAGCCCTTTCAAGATGACAATTAATAAAATAAGCTCTAGTTACATAAGAATGGTCAAAATTAGCCCCTTCAAGACGAGCACTTGTAAAATCAGCTCCTATCAGATCAGCCCGGTAGAAAAAAGCCCCTTCAAGATGAACCTCTCTATTATCACTTCTGTATGTATACATTCTATTAGTCGTAGTTCCTGTAAAATTAGCTGCTTGTAAATATGTTTTCTGAAACTCAAGCCCATTAAACTCTCCAGCTCCAAGGAACTTTTGACGTCTAATAATAACAGTTATGATTGCTTGAATCTCCGGAGAATCCGTTAATCTTGTATATAAATCTAAATAAGCCCGGTTTGATAATTCTTCAAAATCTACATTTTTATATTCTAGCTCTCTAAAGGTTGAATTAAATCTAACATAAGCCGTTAAAATTTCTATAATTTGTGAGTAATATTCATCAGACTCGTTTGCAATGCCTTCGAGAGCATATATTCCACCTAATCTAATCTCTAATTTTTTATAGGCACCATGTTCACCAGCTCCTAATTGATCTACTGCACGAGTAAAACGCTCTGTGATCTGGCTTTTCTGAGTAATTTTCAACTCCTTTTCGGCAACTGTAACTCGCCGCCAGGTATAATAAAGACTGCCAGCTACTGCAACGCCACCTAATATTTGAGCTAAAGTAGCACGGCTACTATTTTCTGCATCAGCTAAGTCTTTAGGATTTTTTATCCCATATTTAGCCACTTCCCAATGTGGGAACCAAAAAAGTAACCAAATAACAAGTATAACACCTAAAACTATCCATATTTTAGGATATTCTCTTGCTTTTTCATAATATTTATTAAGAATTTCTACCGTCGCCAAAGTTTCCGCCAGGCTCTACAATAGAAATCGTTCACATATCTTTCTTTTTATTTTTGCCATATACAGGTTTTTCTTCGAGTTGTGGGCATAACCTTCTACATGAAATAAAATGAGTTACCGTAACATTCCACTCGTTTATAGCTTCAAGTCCGAAGCCTGAATAAAGGCAACTGGTTTACTATTTTTACACATCACTTTTTGAAAATCCTGTCCTGAGTATATAACATAAGAATCGTAGTCAGTAGACACTGTGTTATATGAGGTATGTTTTTCTTCAGGGTTTTTTCTGTTTGATATTACGGTAATCGGCCAATTATCTAACACTCCTATAAAGCATCTGAATAGCAGAATTTCTGACACATAGGCTAATTTTTGACAATTTTATAAATTTTTCATAACAGTAAATACTGAAAATTATTGTAATTTTTTCATTTGTATGTTTTTTCTATTCCGTGTTCTTTGAAATGAGTTTTTACGAATTCACATAGCTTTTATCAGCCGATATCGAAAATTAATTCCAAATATCCAATAGTAAGCTCAAATTCCCTTTCTAAGAATTCCCCATTCTATGAGTCTTTTTTCTATATCTCTCATTTCGTAATCAGTGAAAGACAAGCTCTGATAGTGCATGAGACTTGTAATAGGATCATGTCCCTGGCGAGAATAAATCTCAATCTCTGGTATACCTGCTTTCAGCATCCAGCTTTCAATTGTCTTCCTAGGAGTCTTGGGGTTGACTTTTGGAATTATACCAGCCTTTCCGCTCCATCTCTCAAGGTTCTCGAACCAAGTGTTACGGGCAGGAGGTCTCTTGCATTCCAGAAAAGCTTTGAAAAGATATGGAAAGGTTGCAGGTAGTTTGTCTATGGTTCTTTTTACAAGTTTCTGCTTTACTTTCTTCTGCGCCTCTTTAGGAAGGATAATCTGATTTCTGTATGTATAGTACCATTCTTCATGATCGTGTAGCCTTTGAAGCTCCACGTACCGAAGGCCTGTAATTGTATTGACTTCAAAAATAGGCCTGAACTTCATTGGAATAAAATTAACAAATTGGTCATATTCCGCAACTGTGAGAACCTTTGTTCCATCAGAGGTAACAAGTCCATTATCCATGAGAAATAGCACACGAACAGAATATTAAAAGGTTCGTATTTAGCGAAGAATATTCTAAATATCGATAGAAAAATGAGTTATTTTCTCCTAAAATACGAACCTTCTCTGGCAAAACGTTCGTATATCGAAGCATCTTGAAAAATTAAAGTGTCTTTTCCATACCTTATGAACTTTCTAAAATCTAGTTTGTATAATGAGGTTTAAAAAGATCAGTATACTTCTCTTTTAATGGTATGAGCAGTTCATCATCTATAGTTGCTCCATAAAGTGTTTTCACTTTAGAAAGCTGGTCAAATGATAAATTTTTAGCCTCTTCAAGGTTCGCTCCTTCAAGATTATACCCAGAAAAGTAAACTCCGTCAAGATTAGCTCCATAAAGGTTAGCTCCTTCAAGGTCAGCATAAGAAAGGTTAGCCTTTTCAAGGTTAGCTCCAGAAAGGTTAGCTTCAGAAAGGTCAGCCCCTTGAAGGTTAGCATAAGAAAGGTTAGCTCCAGAAAGGTCAGCCCCTTGAAAGTCAGCCTCTTCAAGGTTAGCCTTTTCAAGGTTAGCCTTTTCAAGGTTAGCTCCAGAAAGGTCAGCCCCTTGAAGGTTAGCATAAGAAAGGTTAGCCTCTTCAAGGTTAGCCCAATCAAGATGAGCACCTACAAGGTTAGCATGAAAAAGGTTAGCATAAAAAAGGCTAGCATCAGAAAGGTCAACCCCGTCAAGGTCAGCATACGAAAGGTCAACCCCGTCAAGGTCAGCATACGAAAGGTTAGCTCCTTCAAGGTCAGCATAAGAAAGTCTAGCCACAGAAAGCTTAGCTTGAGAAAGGTTAGCTTCCGAAAGTTCAGCCTGAGAAAGGCTAGCCTTTGTAAGGTTAGCCCCAGAAAGGTCAGCCACCCAAAGTTTAACCCTATAAAGGCTAGCCTCTGAAAGGTTAGCCTTTATAAAGTTAGTATCAAAAAGGTTAGCCTCGTCAAGGTTCGCTCCTTGAAGATTAGCTCTTTCAAGGTTCGCTCCTTGAAGATTAGCTCCAGAAAGGTCAGCCTCTGGAAGGTTAGCTTCAAAAAGGTCAACATTTCGTAATTGTGTTCTTTGAAGATCTAAACCAATACCCTCTCCATTATTAAAGAACCCTCTACGTCTTCTAATAACAGTAAGAACAGCTTTGATATCTGAAGTTACTTCATCTGCGTCTGGAATTTCTTTTTGTGTAGTTTCATTCGCTTGAATATCCATCTATATATTAATAAACGTTTTATTTGCAACTTGTTTAACAATTGAATTTTTCCTGACGTAAGCAGTTAAAATCTCCATTATTGGCCAGTAGTCTTTATTAGATTCATTAGCGATTCTCTCTAAGGCATATATTCCGCCCAACCTTATCTCTATTGCTGGATTACCAAGAT
>CAZUFW010000097.1:0-2876 GCA_964619895.1 uncultured Clostridia bacterium
TAAATGCTTATCTAGGATAGACAAACCAATTGCATTGATATGAGTTATTGGATAATTGAAAATTTAGAATTTAAAATGAAGGATAGTTTTTCTGAGAAAGAGTAAGAAAAACTTCCAATATAATTAGGAGAGGAGCTGCACACTAATTACTTAGTGGTGCAGCTCCTTTTTTTACTTCAAAGAAGAAATATTATTACAGATTAATGACACTTACCAGCATGAGGACAACCTGAGCAGCCTCCTCCACAGGATCCGCCTTTTTTCTTTTCTTTATAGGTGTAATAGCCTACACCCGTAAAGGCACCTAGTACTATAGTTCCAATAATAAATGTAGCCATAATTTAAAACCTCCTTATGCATTAACTGCTGGTTTTGCAAGCTTTAATTTCTTACTTGTTTCTTTATATGGTCTAAATAATAAGTAACCTAAAATAGCTAGTAAAATTAATGCTACCGCTGAGCCTATACTAAAACCATTACCCAGGAACAACATTCCCAATTGATATACAATTATAGAAATAACATAAGCAAATATTGTTTGATATCCTACGGCTATTAGTGTCCATTTAGTATTTCCCATTTCTCTCTTTATAGCTCCAATAGCAGCAAAGCATGGTGCACAAAGAAGATTAAATACAAGGAAGGAAAAAGCAGAAGGCTGTGTAAAAGACTGTTGAAGTACAGGCCATATTTCAGCACCATCTTCAGCAACTTCAGCAAATCCGTAAAGTATACCAAAGGTTCCTACCACATTTTCTTTTGCAATAAGTCCTGTAATAGTAGCCACCGCGGCTTCCCAATGCCCCCAGCCAAGAGGAGTAAATATAGGTGCTATTGCAGTTCCTAGGTAAGAAAGCATGGATTCAGAGGTGTCTACCATTTCCATGGACCAGTTAAAAGTACTTAAAAACCATATTACTCCACTGGCAAGGAATATAATAGTACCGGCTTTTTTTACGAAGGATTTTCCTCTATCCCACATATGAGTAAGTACCCCTTTTACTCCTGGAACATGATAGGGTGGAAGCTCCATAACAAAGGGTGCTGGTTCCCCTGCAAATCCGCTAGTTTTCTTTAATATAATACCTGATACAATGATAGCGGTAACTCCAATAAAGTAAGCTGATGGTGCAACCCAAATAGAATTTGGGAATAAAGCTCCTGCAATTAATGCAATAATAGGCAGCTTAGCAGAACAAGGTATAAAACTTGTGGTAATAATGGTCATCTTTCTATCACTTTCGTTCTCAATGGTACGAGAAGCCATTATCCCTGGTACACTACAACCTGTTCCTATTAACATAGGTATAAAAGATTTACCAGAGAGTCCAAACTTACGGAAAATTCTATCCATGATAAATGCAATTCTAGCCATATATCCACAATCTTCTAGTATAGAAAGAAATAAGAACAACACAAGCATCTGAGGTAAAAATCCTAACACCGCTCCTACACCAGCGATAATACCATCAAGGATTAAAGAATTAAGCCATTCTGCACTGTTAACAGATACTAAAAAGTTTTCCACAGCAGGAGGAATTATTTCAACGAATAAAACCTCATTTACCCAGTCTGTCATCTTAGTTCCCACTGTAGAAATAGAAACAAAGTAAACTAAAAACATCACTGCTGCAAAAATAGGAAGTGCTAAAAATCTATTGGTAACAATACGATCTATTTTATCTGATGTGGTTTCCTTTGTATTATTTTTCTTTTTTACACAATTCTTAATTATCTTTCCTATATAGTTGTAGCGCTCATTGGTTATAATACTTTCACTATCATCATATAGTTCTTCTTCATATCTTATAATGGTTTTTTCAATAATCTTCTTTTTATCTTCTGATAGTTTTGTGTTTTTCAATGCCTGTTTATCACGTTCAAAGAGTTTTATAGCATACCACCTTATGTTATTAGTATCTATAATATCTCTTATAGAATTTTTAATAGATGTAATTGCCATTTCCACAGCATGGGAAAAATTATGTTGAGGTATGGTTACTGTGCCGTTTTTTGCAACGGCAACAGCTTTTTCCGCTACTTCCTTACAACCTTCTCCTTTTAATGCTGATGTTTCCACAATGTCACAGCCCAGCTCTTTACTTAGCTTATTTATATCAATTTTATCTCCATTTTTACGTAAAATGTCAGTCATATTCAATGCAATTATCACTGGTATTCCTATTTCCATAAGCTGAGTAGTTAAATAAAGATTACGTTCTATATTAGTACTGTCTACAATATTTATAATTACATCTGGTTTTTCATCAACAAGATAATTTCTTGAAACCACTTCTTCCAGTGTGTATGGGGAAAGGGAATAAATACCCGGCAAATCTATAATTTCAACATCTTTATGACCTTTTAGCTTTCCAGCTTTCTTCTCTACAGTAACACCAGGCCAATTCCCAACATATTGAGAGCTGCCAGTAAGTTCATTAAACATAGTTGTCTTACCACAATTGGGATTGCCGGCAAGAGCTATTTTTATTTTCATATACCTTCCTCCTTAAAGTCAGGAAAGTTAGTTTAAACTAACTTAACCTGATAAAATATGCAGCCATTAAAAGCTGCTAAAAGCTTACTGTATTTCAATAATTTCTGCATCAGCCTTCCTCAAACTCAGCTCATATCCACGTATATTTACCTCTATAGGGTCTCCTAAAGGCGCTAACTTACGAACAAAGATTTCTACACCCTTTGTAATACCCATATCCATAATTCTACGTTTTACAGGTCCTTCACCGTGAAGTTTTACAACAGTCACTGTTTCCCCACATTTTGCTGTTTTTAATGTTTTCATCTTTCTTCCCCCTCTAAATCATAATTCTGTTGGTCATGCCTTTATCTAAGGCTACACGAGTGTCTTTAATGCT
>CAZUFW010000097.1:2886-4284 GCA_964619895.1 uncultured Clostridia bacterium
AACTCAGATATTACCGTCACAGTTTCTCCTTCTACAAAACCGAGGTTGGCCAAAAATTTGCGAGTTTCATCCTTTCCGATAATTTTTTTAATAGAGTTATTTTCTCCTATTCTCGCCATGCTAAGGGGCATCATAATTCCTCCTATAATAAGTTAGTCTTAGCTAACTAAAAATTAAAATAAAGCAGTTAGTTTTAACTAACTGAGAACCATAATCAGTTTAACACCTTGTTTATTTTTTGTCAATATATTTTAATTTCTTATATGGTTCTACAAACAATTAATTACATTCAAGGTCTAAATTTCTAAATATTTTTGTTTACAACAAGCAGCTTATATTCTAAAGTATTTCTATGTTAATCATAAGATGTAGCTCATAATGAACCCTTGTATCCTTTAAGTTTTCTTGATTAACTTCTTACTCTTTGATAACATAGGAGTAACTCTTACAAAGGAGGCTTAACTTTGAAAATTCAAGAATCTGCAGAAAATTACCTTGAAACAATCTTAATACTTCAAAAACAGAACAGCCAAGTGCGTTCTATAGATATAGCAAGAGAATTAAACTTTTCTAAACCCAGCGTTAGCAATGCTATGAAGCAGCTTCGCAACAATGCTTATATTACTATGGATCACAACGGTTATATTAGCTTAACTGAAAGTGGACTAAAAATTGCTGATTGTATATATGAAAGACATTTACTGCTTACTAAATATTTTATGGCCTTAGGTGTAAGTGAAGAAACCGCCAAAGAAGACGCCTGCCGCATCGAACATGTAATCAGTGAAGAAAGCTTTAATAAAATAAAAGAACATTGTGAAGGTGCACTTAAAACAAAATGAAAAAAATATTTTCTAATCTATTTTAGTTATATTACTACTAAGGTATTATTTTAATAAAAATGCACACTCCACTGAGTGTGCATTTTATATTTAGCTTCTTCTACTCTCTTTAACCTCTAGAACGTTTGACAATCTATTTTTGAGATGATAAATACAAAAATATCCCCGCTCCGTGCGCACCTTGAATATCACATCTTATGTTATCTCCATAGAACTAAACCTCAATTGCACAAAAACACTAACAATGAAAACTTATATTTTGCCAGCTAATACATATGAGCTACTTGGCATAGAATATTTATTAAGAATTAACTAAAGTTAAAAATGATAAAAATGTTGCTATACAAATTGTTGCTATTAAGGCAATAATATTCAGGACCTTATTAGTCTGATTCTCTGTTTTAAATATTTTACGAATTACAAAATAAGTTCCTATTCCTATAATTCCTCCAAGAGTGTTTCCAATAAGGTCTGTTATATCAGAAGCACCTATTGCTAGTGTAAACTGTAATACCTCATATAATAAGCTAACACCTGCTATTGGGAGAACTTTCTT
>CAZUFW010000098.1:0-4134 GCA_964619895.1 uncultured Clostridia bacterium
TTTGTTGGTGTCCATCCCTCATAATGAACAGCCCAATGAGCTTCCTGTGAACCAAATATATGCCTTAATGCCACTGATTTCGAGCGAGAATCTGAGAACGGATTCAGTACCACAAAAGCGGTTTTTTGAAAGTCTGGGACCTCAATACGGAGTAGCCCCCCTGGCTTAAGCCAGGATCTCCATGCAGAAATAAGTCCACAAGCAACAGTTCGAGTAAAATGTTCAAAAACATGATGAAGGCGCACTTCATCTATGGACGACGCAGGATAGGATAATTGAGTAATATCTGCGTGAATATCTGCTACAGACTTTTCTTGAACACTGTGTTCAGAAGCTGGGTAATCAATGTTAATATAACCTTCAAGATATTTTTGCCCACAACCAAGATGGAGTTTCATTTATTTCCTCCAATAATTTCCTCAATTGCATTTGAAATTGCACCATTTACCTTGGTTAACATCGTATGAGAAATAGATTGTTTGTTCTTTGTAGTGATTTTTGAAGATCCAAAGTCTCCAGATTTAATTTGGATTGGTCGTTTTTCCAAAGCCTCAAACCATGAATACCTTGCTCGACGACTCATTATATAATCAACGTCTTCATCCGTTAATAGGTCTAAAAAAGGAATAACTATTTGGATTGCAGTCAGTGATATTTTGCCTTTTTTTGACTCTCTTACCCAATAAGACTCATGACCATGACGATGGTAGTAATAAGATTTAGGCATAACGACCATTTTTGACCCTGTAGCCACTTGCCGGAAACCAAACCCCCACGCATCTAGAGCTCCAGAAAATTCGGGATATCCACCAGCACGGATCCAGCTTTCTTTGGTAAACATGTAGTTTCCACTTGCGCCAGGTACTACAGGCCCAGATAAATAATCAGATAAGGTCGTTGTTCCCTCCTTGAATATCCATTTATGAGTGATATCATTTTTATTATTTTGGAAATAATGAAGCTCTTGGAATGATGCGACATCTGATCCTGATTTTTCTAAAAATGCTTTCAATTTTTGAATACTTCCATTAACTAAAACATTATCTGAATCCAGACAGAATATAATTTTGTTTCTGGTGTTTTCTACTGCAGTATTTCTTGCAGCAGCCCCACCTTTATTCCTTGAATGTCTAAATATATTTATTTCCGGGTATTTTTCCTTCAAATTGTTCAATATAACTTCAGTACTATCAGTTGAGCAATCATTAACAATAACCAGCTCGTCTCCTTCTATAAAATTGCCCTCCATAATTGATTCGACAGATTCTTGAATGGTTTTCTCACAATTGTAAGCTGGCATTATAAAGCTGATATTCAAAGATTGTTTCTCGACCCACCATACGCCCTCACCTTCAATGTGTATTTCCCAGCCAAATCTCCCAAAGAATTCATCAACGGCCTGCTTTACACCCGGAAAGTTAGGATGATTATAATCATGCCCACCAATAACCCCCCCTATGCGTACTTTTGGATACCATACACAGAGGTCTTCCCATACACCTTTATATGAGTGGTCTGCATCAATATAAACAAAATCCAAAATGCTTTCAATTCGGTTTATGGCCATCTTGGAATCTTCGCGAATGAGCTTAAATCTATCTCCAAAAACGGAAAGTCTTTCTTTTGTCCTTTCATAGAGGGCGTCAAAATCATCCTGAAGCAAATTCATCGGATTTTCGTAGCTTTCCCTATGTTTATAACTATCAACACCGTACAGAATTTCTACATTTGTCTGATTTAGGATTGTTTCAGAATGTCCTCCAAATGAAACTCCAATTTCTGCACCACTTTTTAGATTTTTGCTTTGTAATACGCGTGGAAAACATTGATAAGAAGGCATCAAACTACTTTCATGAATAACTTTTTTGTTGTCAACTAACTCAGACATATAATCCTCTTCCAAATTATTGATGGTTGAAAGTACGTTTACCACTATATGGTAAGTTCACAAGGCCGAAGTTTACTTGATCGTAGTTGCTACCCCATTCTTCCAAGATATTGAAAAAAGCCAAATCTATCCCCCAGATCCATTCAAACATCCCATCACGATGTCCGCCAATCGCGATTGAGTATTCCCCTGGCCTCAATAAATAAGGGGGAATTTCTACTTCTGATTTAAATTCTCCTCTATGTAAAGGTTCGGGATTCTCAACATCGTGCAAAGTAAGCAGTCTTACTCCATCTTTATATATTGAGAAAGTAGTCCTAAAATTAGGTATGTCTCTTTTACATTCACCCCATATTTTGATCTTAATTCCTGATGATGGGGATATATAGATATTATTACTATTTTCAATATCGTTTATTGATATCTTTTTAAATTCCAAATGGGATGTTAGTGTACCAGTAAAAGACATCTTATCAACAAGGAAGTCACCGTTGTTTTTTTGTAGATAGTCTTGGACTACCTCATCGACACTACCGGTCGAAAATATGCTGCCACTGTTTAATAAAATCCCTTTAGTACACAATTGCTTAATTGCCCCCATATTATGGCTTACAAATAGCACGGTTCTTCCATCCGTGGCAGCCTCACTCATTTTTCCAATACACTTTTTCTGAAATTCCATGTCACCTACAGCAAGTACCTCATCCACTACAAGAACCTCAGGATCCAAGTGGGCAGCCACAGAGAATGCAAGCCTAACATTCATCCCACTTGAATACCTTTTCACGGGTGTATCTAAGAACTTCTCGACTTCTGCGAACTTCACGATCTCATCAAATTTGTCATCTATCTCTCTCTTCTTCATCCCGAGGATTGCACCATTAAAGTAGATATTTTCCCTTCCTGTAAGCTCAGGATGGAAGCCTGTCCCGACTTCAAGGAGGCTTCCCACTCTACCTCTCATGGTTATTTCCCCTTCTGTCGGGTAGGTGATGCGTGATAAAATCTTAAGAAGAGTACTTTTCCCTGCCCCATTACTGCCAATAATGCCAACAACATCTCCTTTTTCAATCTCGAAATTCACATCCTTGAGTGCCCAGAAGGTATCATTCGGCATTCGACAGTCCTTCAACGTCTTTAGCGGGTGTCTCACAGCAGAAGTAAAGCTTTCGCAGAATGTCTTGTATGTACAATCCATACCTATGTTGTACTGCTTTGAGAGGTGTTTTACCTCGATTATCGGTTCTTCCTTTTTTGACGCCGCCATTTAGACCAGATCCGCAAAGTATTTTTCAGTATGTTTGAGGTAGAGTATTCCACTCACAAAGATAATTATCGTCAGAATTGCCGAGATCGCAAGGCCAACAAAGTCCACCGGAGTGTATCCGAGTATGCATGCACGGTGCGCATTTATTATTCCTGTCAGGGGGTTCAGGTAGAGCAGCCATTGCAGGTTTTCTCCAACAATATTAGCAGGGTAGATAACCGGGGATACAAACATAACCAACTGGATGAAGAACGGGAGGACAAAAGTCACATCCCTGTATTTCACACAGATGGATGAGAGCCAGTAACCTATTCCTGAAGCAAGCAGGAATGTCATCAGCAATATTACCGGAAGCAGGACGATTGTAATATTTGGAACAAAACTGTAATAGAGCATCATTACTGCAAGGATGCTCAGTGCAATCCCATAGTCAAGAATGCCTGAAAGGCAGGGAGCAGTCGGGATGAATATCCTTGGCATATAGACCTTTGAGAGAAGGCTGGCATTGCTAACAAGGCTGTTACTTGATTGAGAAAGGGCATTTGAAAAATAAATCCAGATAAGAAGGCCGGAGTATGAGAATATCGGGTAGGGAATTCCCTCAGAGGGCATCTTTGCAAGCCTGCCGAAGATCAGGGTAAAAACTATCATCGTAAAGAACGGTTGCAGCAAAGCCCAGGATGCTCCCATGACAGTCTGTTTGTACCTTATCTTAATTTCCCTGAGAGCAAGGAAGAAGAGAAGCTCTCTGTACTCCTTCAGTTCCTGCCAGTTTATATCCAGAAGCCCGTATTTTGGGCGGATTACCAGTTCGTAGTCAGTTGCATGTTCTGTCATGGAAAAACACATTTGTCTTTTTTTCACTAGGGGGCAATCTTCCTACAATAATAATGGTCATTGTAATTTTCTTAAAAAGTATACTTATCTGGCTTTAGAATTTCTAATTTTTGATTCCTATTCAGGTCACATAGCTGAGATT
>CAZUFW010000099.1:0-275 GCA_964619895.1 uncultured Clostridia bacterium
ATTCTAGTTGCCACTCCTACGAATTCGCCAAATCCTACATCTGAACCTACATATTGAACATTTTCATCAAGTCCTAATAATACTTTTACTGCTTCTCCTCTGAATGTATCTAACTCTTTATAAGCAGTTTTAGCATTTAGAGTATAGAATTTACCATCAGTTGAGAATTCGTATACTGCTTCCTTAGGTGATTCTGTAGGTATAGTATATTCTTCACCATCTACTACAATATATTCACCGTCTTTGTCTTCTGTAATTTTATCTAATTTACCTGC
>CAZUFW010000099.1:285-4084 GCA_964619895.1 uncultured Clostridia bacterium
TATTGCTTTATCTTGTAATACTACATATTTAGTTGATGTACCAACTTTATATGTGTGGATTACATTGTCAGCTTTAACATCTTCTAAAGTTCCTCTAGTGAATGTTTTACCATTTACTAAGATTACTCTAGCAGTTGATGCTTTAGTTTCGATTAAGTTTCCATCTCTAACATCGTCATATGAAACTATATAGTTATCTCCTCTAGTTTCTTTAACTTCTTTAACTGGCATTATATCATTGAAGTTATATGCATCTATGAATAATACTTTACCAGATTTAACTGTTACTCTTGCATATTCAATTTCTTCGTTGTCTTTTGCAAAGTCAACATATTTTAAATCTCTATCATTTAGATATGTTCTGTAAACTCTTTCGTCTGTGTCTTTGTATCTTTCGTCTAAGTTAACGATATATTGTTTTTTACCAATTGTTAATCTAGAAGCAGTTATATTTGAAACTGCACCAGTTAAAACTTCATAAGTTGTATCTACTTTAACTTCTACAACTTTGTCGTTTTTATTAATTGATAAATCAACAACTTTTCCTAGTAAATCTTCAGCATTAAATTTAGCTGGTAATTCATAAGTGAATTGTTCACCTTTTAAATCTTCTCTTGATGCGTCTACAAAGTTAGCTCTTTGAACTTCTTTAATTACTTCTACAGTAACTTCGTTTGAACCAACTCTTGCAATTCTATCATTTTCTAAAACGATAGCTTTAATAACGTTATAGTTACCAAAGTTTTTGTTATTTAAAACATTGTATAACATTTTTAAGATATCTTCTTTAACTGCTGGTGCTCCAACGTTTGTAATGCTAACTCCTTCAGTAACTCCTAGTTCGTTAGCTTTTGCAACGTATGGTGCATACCAAGTTAATGCATTAGCTTTTTCAGCTTCTGTTAAATCTCCACCTAAAGCTATTTTAGTTAATACAACTAAAGCTTGGTCATAGTTTACAACTCCTGCTGGCATGAATTCGCGTTTTGCGTTTCCTACCATGTATCCTTTTGCATTAGCATATGATGCATAGCCATTTGCCCAGTGAGCTGGTGTCATATCAGCAAATCCTGATGGAAGTGCTTGTAATGATTTAGCTGATGCTTCGTCTTGAAGTGCTACTGCAACTATTCTAGCTAAAACATCTCTTGTTATAGCTTTGTCTAGATCATAATTACCTGATCCATCACCTTGTAACAATTCTTGATCGATTAACCATTGTACTTTTGGATCAAGAGCTGTCTCCGCTGTATCAGCGAATACTGTACCGAATGTTCCTAGTACCATAACTAAAGCAAGTACTAAGGATAAAATTCTTTTACTCATAGTCTATTGACCTCCTTTAAAATTATAAATTGTGCAAAACTGTTAGGTTTTGCATTCTATTCTAGATTATAGCATCAAAGGAAAATAAAATCAATTCCAATAATGCCAATGTAATAAATTTGTAATATAAAGATTCAAATCTATTACCATAACCCTTTATGCTAATAGTATATACTAAGAGGTTGTGTAATACAATTACAGTTGTGTTACAGTTATATTACAATTAACAATGGGCAATTAAGATTCTTCACTACGCTCAGAATGACAAACTAGTTGTTCAGTATATTTTCCCTGAAATCATACATTAATCTTGTCTGCAAGTAATTAATGAAGTTTACCAGTATTACTGCTGTTTCTTCCTTTGTTATATATCTATTTGGATAGAAGTATTGGTCATTATCTATTATATCCAGTTGCTTTGCCATATAGACATGGTCTTTTGCCCATGCTGGTATTGAGCTATCGTCTTGGAAGCCTGTAGTGTAGTTTTTAATTGGTGCTAGGTTCTGCATTCCTAGTAGACGGATTAGTATAGTAATGGCTTCTGCTCTTGTCAAGGCTCTATCTGGAGCAAACTTGTCCTTACCTACGCCCTCCATTATATTTCTCTCTGCTACTGCCTCGACATACTTGAAGTTTCTATGGGTAGCTGGTACGTCTATAAACATTGGAAGCTTCTCCACCTTGTTTCTTGAGGATCTTCTACGACTTTGCTCTTCTACTGGCAGCTCTATATTCATTGTCCCTACCAATGCCTTGGCAAAGTCTCCTCTACTCATTGGTGTACTTGGTCCTAAAGTTGTAGTATTTAGGGGTAACCCCTCCATACTTGCTATTAGAAGTATATCCTTTTCTGATGCTAAGCCTCTGATATCTCTTAGTGCTGGAATATTGAGCCTTGTAATTATTGGGTTGGTATCTATTTGTGTAGAGCCATTACCTATATTTCTCCAAGGCATCGTTCCTTCTTCTGTGAATACTGGTAAATCGTAATTATATTTTAATGTATTTTCATGTTTTTCTGTGAGGATATATCCTCCTTTGAAGGAAATTTGATTTGGTATGTTTTCTACATAGTTATAATCCTTTGTTTTATTGTAGGATGTTTCAACTACTGCTGTGCCTTCCCATGCACCTTCACCTGTTACTTTGTTTTCATAGTTCATTAAATATTGTAATGTTTGAGTCTCTGTAGCAGACCAAGGGCTATCATAGCCTACTAGGTTGCCTATGGTCTGTACTGTGATTTCTTCTTTACCTTTATCTAGACGATAGGTCTTTCTAGCTGACCAATCGCCTGCATAGAATTGTAGGAGTCCTGTATCCTGTACCACTTGTCCTTGATTCCATTGGTAGTCCTCTGTCTTTACTTCATATTTCTTTTTTCCTATTTGAAATGTTTCCTTGTAGGAGTCTAGAGTTTTCTTTGATGTAGTTTGTCTACCATTTGTTTCAAAGGTAGTTATTAATTTAACCGTTCTAGATAGCTCAGCTCCTATTTTTTTGTTTTCTAGCTTGTAGGTATATTGCTCTGTTTTTGTATCGGTTTTTTCTTTTATGCTAATCTTCAATGTACCTTCCAGCTCTATTGGCTCTCCTGTAAGAAATACTACTTCTTTGTAGTTATTTTCGTTGTTGATTCCTCCCTCATAGCCTGGTATGTCTACTGCGAAAGAGGCTAGGGGGGATAGTAATAAAATTATGGCTATTATATAGGAAGTTATTTTTTTCATTTTGGATCTCCTTTATTTTAGTGAATAGTGAAGAGTGAATAGTGAAGAGTTCTAAGTCAAGCTTTAGGGTCTTCAATTTTTTCAACTATTCACTATTCACCATTAGTTATTCACTATACTATTAGTCTTCAATTAATAATATATATGTTGTACTGCTTGATGTTTGTTTTTGTTTTACTAGGTAAGCTTTGCTTGTTTTTCTTATTTTATATAGCTCCTCTAGTGGTATTGGTTTGTCGTTGACTAACACTATTGCTTGGGTTAAATCTAGGATTTCATCTGTGCCTTTCTCCCATCTTTTTGTTAGGGTGTTGTAATTTGTTATCTTTGCTAATTCTAATGTTTTTGTAGCTTGGTCTATCTTCTTTATTTCCCCTAGAGTGCTATAGTCCATTTGTACTAACTGGTTATAGCTATTAGCTTCTTGTGGCACTAGATTGATGCTTAAGATTTCCTTGCCTAATTCTGTTTCTCTAGCTACTATATAGGCTGGTTTGTTCTTGTAATAGTCTTTTTCTATTCTATCTCTCAGAGTCTTATCCTTTATATCTATTAAGTCTATATATTTAGAGTCTAGGAAGGATTTAGTTGGTATATTTGTTTTTAGCTCTGAGTCATATACGAGTGTTTCTTCTGTAAATAACATTTCTTCTGGCTTTGGATTTGCTACGAATCCTGTGGTACTTAATATGACCTTATCTAGCTTAGAATTATTTCCTAGTACTAGTCTGTAATCTAAG
>CAZUFW010000100.1:0-2329 GCA_964619895.1 uncultured Clostridia bacterium
AAAGCCACCGAATGGTGGCTTATTTGCTATGGAAGACAAGTGGTTTACCGTTTACGATAAATAGATAAATACAAAGCTGTATTTAAATTTTTATTAGTTTATATGTTGATTATAAGGGGTATAACAATAATAAATTTAAGGAGTGAAGAAATTTGGCATATATTTATAGATATCATTTCAAAAATAGTAGTGTTAGAAAAAAAGAGAATTTATTAAATTATAGTAATATCTTAGAAAAATATTTAAAATCATTTTTTAATGAAAATTATAAAAAAAGTAAAATAGAAAAAGAATATTTTGAATTTAGAACTTTTAATAAATTAATAAGTAAAGATTTACAAGGGATGGGGAGGATAATTAATCCTATTGTGAATGGAAATGTAAATGGAGGATTTATTAAAAGTAAAATTGAGTACTATGCTTTTGTAATGACAAAAGATGACTATGATTATACTATTGAAATGATAGAGTATAATGAGATGAATGAAGCATTAAGACAATATTACTTTTTGGAAGGATCTAACTTAAATAAAGAACATATCATTAGTGAACTTGATATTGTGTCATTAACAATACAAATAAATGATAATCTTAATGAGAAGAAAAAAGATATGATTAAAAAATTTGAAAATGGAAAATGGTATAAGGTTAGCGGAATAACTAAGATGAAAGCTGATAATAATACACAATTGGAACGAGACTTATTAGATTATGATTATAAAAATGATAAGATACATATAGAAAATAATATAGATGATAAATTTGATATACAGGATGAAGGCTTCTCTATTAACAATATTGATAAAATCTCAAAGGAAATTGAAAATGAAATTAATAAATTATTTAAATTAGATGCTAATCTAGTTTGTGAATATAATGCTGATAAAATAGACATAGAACAGTATATTATTAATTCAAAGAAATTAATAATAAAAAATGTTGGACAAGGATTAAGTTGTTCTCTTTGTGATAATAATGGAAAACCAATGATTTATTTTGATTTAGGAAGAGGTGATAGAAACAATAAGAAAACAACACCTCAAAATTTAAGTTTTAATTTTGATAATTCTATAATAATATTATCCCATATTGATGGAGATCATTGGGCTAGTGTAAGAGAATTTCCAATGGCTTTAGAAATGATGTGGATAGTACCAAAACAAACACCTAAAATAATGCTTAGAAAGAAGTATTCTATATTAATTTTAAGACACAAATTATTTATGTTTAATACAGATATTATTTTGAAAAATAAAGGTGATATCAATAGCTTTATAGTATTTGAAGCTACGGGAAATAGAGGTCATACCCATAATAATGGATTAAATATTTTCATTGAACTAAAAAATCAAATAAGAATATTACTACCTGGTGATAATAGAGGAGAATATGTTAACAATAAATATAGTGAAAATTTAAATATTCTTTGCGCGACACATCACGGAGGAATATACACTTCAAATGGAACAATATTAAACAATCCAGCTGGTAGGAATCATAAAATAATATATAGTTATGGTAATTGTAATACTCATGGACATCCTAGTAAAGTTAATGACTATATAGATGCAAAATGGATTCAAGAATTTAGAACAATAAATGGAGATTACGGGTATTATTTTACTAGTAATATAGTTTAGTGTATTCTTGATATAATAATACAATATTTTTAAAGATATTTCACTTATAATAATTTATACGTTTTAAAATATATATAAGCATAATTTAAGATAACTGTTTTAGCTAGTTTATGTGATTTTAAAGCATTGGAAAGACTTTGATAGCCATTTCAGCATCTATAGTTTTTGAGAATGAGTATCCTGTTATTTTCTTTGTATATAGGTCCATTACAGAATATAGATAGCACCAACCATAACGCAATGTAAAAATATAAGTTATTTTTGTGAACTATTTTTCATTTAAAGTAGTTGTCGAAAAATCTTGCTTCAAAACGTTTTCGCGATTTTCTACTTCATTCTTAGATGAATATGGCTTATATTTTCTTATAATTATTGATTTGATGCTTAATTTTTTCATTAACCGTTGAATTCTTTAAGTCTAATTTTAGTCCCTTCTTGTGTATGTAACTTATGAATTTTAGGAGCACAATAACGCTTTTTAGAGCCTTCGTAGATAACTAAAATACTCTCCTCAAATTCTTTATTTTCCAACTCTCGCTTACTTGTAGTCTTGTTGATATACTTGTAATATGAGCTTCTTGGAACTTTCAAAGCCTTACACATTAACTTAATGCCAAATACATCCTTATGGTATTCTATAAACTTATATGCAGATTGCACTTCTTTGCGAATATGGCCATAATCTTTTT
>CAZUFW010000100.1:2339-3959 GCA_964619895.1 uncultured Clostridia bacterium
ACTGATGTTATTTCTTTAGCTTTCTCCACAGTAACTGCCTTTACTTTTTTTAACCAACGTATTACTGCTGATTTTGATATGTCATACTTGTTGTTTAAATCTGTTAAGCTCTTTCCTGATTTATAGAGCTCTACTACTGTATTCTTAAAATCTTTTGTATACCGCTTTTGTCTTCTTCCCATTGCACACACAACCTTTCTTTTAGTTATTTTAAGCTATTAGGCTTTTCGTGTTTACATTAATATAATATCACCAAAGCCAGTTTTGTCTAGAAATAAAGAAAACACTATTTAAGTGGCAAAACCGTAGAAGTCAAAAACGAGCTCTTATTTGTAAACGTTAAATTGGTTCTTTCCAAAGTTAGTTGAAAAACAGATTTTTGTATAGAAAAAATATTAGCTATTGGAGAAATAATTATGATATTAAGCGTTAGTAGAAGAACAGATATTCCTGCATTTTACAGTGAATGGTTTATGAACAGAATAAATGCTGGTTATGTTTATGTGCGCAATCCATTTAATTACAATGAAATTTCTAATATAGATATTAAGCCTGATAAAGTGGATTGTATAGTTTTTTGGACTAAAAACCCCAAACCTTTACTCCCTAGACTGAAAGAATTAGATGATAGAGGTTATAAATATTATTTTCAGTACACCATAACTCCCTATGATAAAGATGTGGAGACTGATGTAATTGATAAAAGGAGTGTTATAAATACCTTTATAGAATTATCAGAAAAGATAAGGTAATACTTAGGTATGACCCAATAATTGTAACGGATAAATATTCTGTGGATTTTCACCTAAAAGCTTTTGAAAAAATGTGTTTAATAATTCATGAATATACAAACAAGATAATATTTAGTTTCTTAGATGATTATAGAAAAGTCTCTAGGAATATGAAAAAGATAGGTGTAAAAGAACTGACAGAGAAAAAAATGAAAAATCTATCTTTAAAATTAGTAGAAATAACGAACCAATATGGTATAGCATTAGAAACCTGTGCTGAAAAAATAGACTTACAGGATATTGGTATAAGTCATACTAAGTGCATTGATGGTGATTTAATTGAGAAAATAATTGGATATGAGATTAAAAACAAAGATAACTTAGATGGAAATAGAAAATATTGTGGCTGCATGAAATGTATTGATATAGGTGAATACAATACTTGTATACATAACTGCATATATTGTTATGCAAATATTAATAAGAATAAAGCTACTTCTAATTTTAAAATGCATGATCCAAATTCACCAATTTTATCAGGTAATTTCATTAAGGAGAAAGTAAAAGAGCGAAAAGATGTTAAGAGTTATAAAATAAAGGCTAATGAACAATTATCTTTATTTAATAAGTAAGAGATGCGTTTCATTTATAGAAGAACAATGAGTTACTCACAAATGTGGTAAAACAGATGCCAAACTTGATATCACAGGAATTATATTATAAGACAATAGAACTTATTGAAGGGAAGAAAGAGCCAGATATCCTTTTGAAAGAATCAAATGGAGTAATTTATCTTTAAGATTATTAGGTAATAATAGAATTTATAAGCTTTGCTTATGCAGTATATAAAAGCATTACTATGAAGCAAGAGGTGGGTTAGCATTGAATG
>CAZUFW010000101.1:0-3950 GCA_964619895.1 uncultured Clostridia bacterium
TTCTTGATGATAATGGTCTTCCAAATTCATCGTAGTTGTAGTGTGCTGATGTCTTGCCGTTTTCTCCTATTACTTTTGTTATGCTTCCTAGCTCGTCATGTAGGTAGTATAGTCTTTCTGGGTCTTCTTTTAGGTGTGTGTCTCTTTCTTTTGGCATTCAACTGTTGCAGTTAGTCAAAGATAGGACAAGGTCTATATAATCTTGTCCTATCCTACATCTAATTTTATCACGTATGAAGCATTTACCCCGTCCTCTTGCTTCTTCTTTTAAAAGTTTTTTCAAAAAATCTGGTAAAATAGTTCTGCATTCTCTAATCTTTTATCGTGCTTCCTGTCTTGCTCAAAAGTCATTTGTCCCATAGCTTTCAAATAATCTTGTAATGCTTTTAGCAGAAAGATCTTATCCTTTTGAGAAACAACAGCTTTTGGCTTTATATTATTGGTAATTTCTTTTGGCAATATATTGCCTTTAGCATATTCAACATAGTTTGATTTGGGTACGTTAAGCACTTCTATTTCAAATTCATAATAGTGCAATTCATATAATGCTCCATCTTTAAGGTTAATCAAATATGGCGTTATTAGTATTGTTCCAATGGCATCGGAATTCTTTAAATATATTCCAAGTTTATCTATGTTTGCTGGTGAAATATAAATATCTCCGCTTTCTCTGATGTAGTTTCCATTTAATTGCTCAATTTCTTTTATAATCTGCTGAATTCTCATCTCTGCGGCCTCCTTATCATGGTTTATATGGATTGATTATGCTGGGATCTGGAATCCAAGTAGAAGGATTTATATTATCACTAACTTGAACAATTGCTTTAGTGGTATCGTCAATAATAACATATCCCCCTGATTTGTTGTAGTAGACAGTTGCTGGATTGCCAGTTGCTTTATTTATGCTTACGTGAGTAGTATGAGGATTGCTGACAGTATTTCTAACCGTACTTTCAGTCCAGCCCCTCTGAGTCATTTGATTTGAAAGTTTTTGGGCAGACTTTGTATCACTTCCAAATTTAATGCTACTCCCCGCACCCTTATTAGAATAGTAATCTATATACATCCCAAATTGTTCAGCCATGAATAAAGCTACATAAGCAAGATTGATTGTGACTAGAGATGCACCTACAATTTGCTGTGCACGAATCTCTAATGGAACTTCTAAAGCTTGGTTTTCCCATATTGGACCCATTATATTTATAAAATTTCTAAGACTAACTATGTCTGGATCAATTATGCCCTCTTTAATAGCTTTCTCATATTCATATCTAGGTTTTGCATCAAATAGTAAGTCTCTATGCCACTCATATTGATTTTCCATGTATAGATGCCAATAGTAGTCTTTATCTCCTGTAGTTCCATCATTCGCTACCTTACAACTCCAATCAGAAGTTCCACTTGTTTCTTCTTTTACTACTTCTTCTCTTACCTTGTTTACTACATTTGATGACTGTGTGTTCACTATAGGTGTTGAAGTGCTTTTAATAGCTCCTTCATGCGAATTTTTTTGTGCTAGCCCTAGTGGATCCACATACTTAAGCGGATTATTTAATACATATGGATAAGGATTTAATGTATTTGGTTCTATTATTGTTCCTTTCCATGGGTCTTCACTTATGAATCTTCCTATTTCTGCATTATAGTATCTTGCTTGAGCATCTGTTATTGCTTTTATTCTATTTAGCTTATCAAATGTGTATTTTGTTATATTTCCTAATGGGTCTATTACTTTTGATACATTATTATTTTTATCGTATTCGAATTTTGTTACCGCTCCTAGTGGGTCTTTAATCTCTATTGTATTTCCTAGGGAATTATATTTGTATTCTGTTACTGCCCCGTTTGGTTCTGTTACTGTTTCTACTAATCCCAATTTATTGTAGGTAAATGATGTTATGTTGCCCATTTGGTCTTTTATTTCTTTTACTTTTCCATCTTTGTAGTAGTTGTATTCTACTGTATGAAGCAGTAATTCCGTTCCTATGTTTTTTCTATTGATGAGTTACTAAGATATCGTTTTTTATCATTTGATATCACAGTGCATTTAAATCAATGATTTCTGATTTTTCCTCAAAGTCTTTACCTTCAAGATAATTAAGTTGCAGTTTAGTTGGTTCAGTGAACTTTACACTTACTATTGCAGAAGAAGGCACTGCTGTTTGTGAAAAATTCCTTTTTATTTCTTTATAGTACAAATCTTTGCTGAAAATATTCGATACTATTAGAACGTTGTCTTTCATAAATACTATTTTATCCTTTTCAAATAGCAATGCGTTTTCATATACTGGAGAAATTTTACTACTCAGTATATCATAAAAATATATGTAATTTAAAGGGTTGCCTAAACTGATTGTAACTCTTATAATATTTTCATCTACTAAGCTTATATATGGCTCCTTTGTAACTGTCTCCTGGTGAATAATTATCTTATTTTTGTCATATAAGATAATTGTATAGCTATTGTCATCAATTTTTATTACTTTATAATAGTCTTCAATAAGGTTTTCTCGGGTATCCGACTCATCAACTTGACTTCCACTTTCATTTCCACTATTCATTGCCTGAATTGTTGCGATAGGACTACTTTCTTTTCCAACTTTTGATAAATTCTCGTTTTGGCAACCTGCACAAAGAATACTTAATATTAAAATCAATGAAAATATAGATACTATTTTTCTCATTTCAACCTCCATAAAATTACCTTATTACAAATACTCTAGATTACTATTTAACCTAGTATTCCAGACTTAGTTAGGGAAATGTTTTTTCTCTCGGCTTCTAACTAAACCAATTGAATTACCTAATAACTTATAACTTGATTTAAAGCTTATTAAATAGATACTAGTCTATTTATACTTATAAAACCTGAAATCATCTTTTTCTGCACCCTCTACTTCCACTTCCTGTAGCACATTGAATTTCCATGAGGGTTTTTCTGGGTACATTTTAGGATTTTTCTTATGTAGTGCCACCTGAGCTTTAGGGCTATAATATAGAACTGCACCATTTGTATTGTCTTCAGATTTACCACTATATACATCAGAAACAATTTTTATTAGTTTCTCTAGTTTCTCATTTGACCCATCTCTGTTGCTTAAATATTTTACAGCAGTTTTATAAGGATCATTAGGGTATGTATATGCATCGAAGCCAGTGTTTTCGATAACTTTTGTTACTGTATCATGTTTTTTCCATTCCCTTTTCCCAACTCTATTCATTATTACATTAGCAATAGCCTCCCAAGATGCTTCACTACAACTTGCTGCTTCACCATATACAGTAGCTATCATTAGTTTTAACTCTTCAGTAAGTTCAACTTTATCCTCTTTACCCATCCCATCATTCGTTATCTTACAACCCCAATTAGGTTCTCCACTTGTTTCTTCTTTTACTACTCCTTCTATTAATTGTTTTATTATATTTGATAACGGTGTATTCACTATAGGCGCCGAAGCACTTTTATCAATTGCTCCTGTATGCGAATCTTTTTGCACTAACCCTAGCGGATCCACATATTTAAGCGGATTATTCAGTACATATGGATAAGGATTCATTGTATTTGGTTCTACTATTGTTCCTTTCCATGGGTCTTCACTTATGAATCTTCCTATTTCTGCGTTATAGTATCTTGCTTGGGCATAGTATAGGTCTGATGATACGTCGTATTGGTATCCTGTGTAGCCAAATGTGTTGTCTGGGCCTGGCCAGTTTTGGTCAAATTTTCTTGATGATAATGGTCTTCCAAATTCATCGTAGTTGTAGTGTGCTGATGTCTTTCCGTTTTCTCCTATTACTTTTGTTGTACTTCCTAGTTCGTCGTGTAAGTAGTATAGTCTTTCTGGAGCTTCTTTTAGGTATGTCTCTTTTGCTTGATAGCTACCATTATTCATTATAGCCAAAGATAGGACAAGGTTTATATAATCTTGTCCTATCCTACATCCAATTTT
>CAZUFW010000102.1:0-3896 GCA_964619895.1 uncultured Clostridia bacterium
CAACGGAAATATCAATAACGGACCCAGATTCAAGACTAATGGCTGTAAACAACAACGGAGTTGATGTGTGTTACAATGTCCAGACTGTAGTAGATAATAAACATAAATTAGTAGTAGACTGTGACATCATAAATAATCCAACTGACCATGGGATGTTAAGTAAAATGGCCAAAAGTGCAAAAGAAATGTTTGGTGTAGAAGAACTTAAAACCCTAGCAGATAAAGGATATTATAATGCCACAGATTTAAAACTATGTGAAGAAGAAAACATCATCACCTATGTTGCAAAACAGGTATTTCCAAATGCCACAGGAGAAGAAGAATTTTATTTAGATAAATTTAAATATGATAAAGAAGAAAATGTCTATATATGTCCTAAAGGGGAAAGGCTTTATTCAAATAGAAAAAAGCCTATAGATGAAAATACAAAGGAAATAGTATATAAAAACTTTGAGGCTTGCGGTAAATGTGAATATAAAGATAAGTGTACAAAAGATAAGAAAGGAAGACGAATAAGGCGATCTATAGATCAAGATTTTCTAGATATAGTCGATAAAAGGACCTCAGAAAATAGGGAATTTTACAGGCAAAGGCAAATGATTGTAGAATATCCCTTTGGAACATTAAAAAGAGGATTTGGCATTACGTATTTTCTGACAAGAGGCTTAGAGTCAGTGAAGGCGGAGGCCTCTTTGGCTTTTTTAGCCTATAATATGAAAAGAGTGATAAACATACTAGGTATAAAAGAGATAATAAGAAGGTTAACAGGAAGAAAATCACCTGTTAACCCATTACCTTCTAAATATGCTATATTATTAGGTAACCTTAAGCAAGCCGCAGCATAAAAGACTATGTCAACTGAATTGGGACAGGCATCCATTTTCACACAGTCTGCCGTCCCCGATGTAGCATAAAAAAAGGTGATAAGATAGGCTTAAAATATTTATTACATTTATTATGTACTCAGTTAGAAAAATAAAAAATTTAAGCTATTATAGTTAAAAATTTCAAATTATCATTTGGGAGGGAAAAATCATGTTACAGGAAGATGAAAAATTTACTAAGGATAACAAAGTAATTGATATTGATGAAAAAAGGAAAAGTAATTTTATGATATTTGATAGCATGGCAGAAGAAAAACAATGGATGAAAAGAGTAGAAGAAGAATGTTTAAGAAAATGTATGGAAGAGGTGGAAAAATAAATGGATAGTTTAGCAAGAGAATTAAGGATGCTCAAAAGCAAGAAGAAAAAGCAATAAAAGCAAGACAAAAAATAGAAGCAGAAATTATAGCAAAGGATTTTTTTAAAAAAGGATGGGATGAAAGAGGAAAGTATGAAGATCAAAAAAAGCGAGAGAAGCTGCTATAACATTAAATGAACATAAAAAAATATCATTCTAACAATAATAAATAGTGTATAAGTAGTAAGTCATTAAAAATTCAAAATAAGGTATTGAAATGAAGGAGAATCAAATCCTAGTATACAAGATTCTCCTGTTTATGTTAGTTAGGCATAGCTTTAGAAAATTGAGTTAATATTCTTTTAAATAACTTAAAACAATTTAAGGGGGAGTTTAATTATGCCAAGTCCAAATACTAATATCTTAAAAAAATATATTAATCAATATAGAGAGATAACAGAATTTCATAATACATACGCAATTAGAGATATAGACGAGTATCTTCAAAATTGTGATGATATTTTAGCTTTAGATGGCTACAATGATAGTATAGTTTCCGAACTAGATAATATAGATAAATTTAGTTCTAACTTAAATTTAGCTCTAGATACATTAGGACTTATTGATGAAGATAGATATAGATCAATGTTAGATGAGGTTAATGAAATACGAGACCAATACAGCGACCAAATTAGTTCTATGCAACCATACATAGATCAATGGAATAATGGATGCTAGAAAAAAATAATAGTTTTTAATTATATTGAAAATATAAGGTTTTTAGTGAGTTATATATAACCCAAGATGAAATATATGAATGAGAATTATATTTAATAATAGTGGTTCTCATTGTTATTTTTAAAAATACTAGATGATACTTAAAAGAATTCAAGCTAGATACAAAAAGAAGAGTATATATTGAAAACCGCACTTAAATATGATACGGTGAATAGTATCATAAGTAACGGCACTTTTTTATCATAAACTTAAATGGTATAATCATTAATATGTCATTTACTAAAATAAGGCCATATTAATCTTAAGGAGACAATCACATGAGAATATCACGTGAATGCATTTACTGCCTTGCTAGACAAGTGGTAGAAATAGCTGAAGAAGCAACAAGCAATGTAACAATGCAAGAAGAGATAATAAAAAGATCTTTGAAAGAATTAGGAGAAATAGACTTTAATGAAACAGCACCTGAAATAGCTTTTAGGATGCACCAACATGCTAAGAATATTACTGGTATTAATGATCCATATAAAAGATTGAAGGAACAGTACAATGAAATTGCTAAAGAGATTTATGAGAGAATTATTGAGGAAAAATGGTTAGATAAGGCAGAAGATCGTTTCGATATGGCTTGTAGGCTGGCTATTGCAGGAAATATTATAGATTTTTCAGTTGGACTAAAGCTAGAGCATTCAGATATTGTTAAGTCGGTCGAGGACAGTATCAAACATGATATTTTTGGCAGTGGAACAGCTGCTCTACGAGAAGCAGTAGAGAAGTCAAATAATATTATGTATATTGCTGACAACTCTGGTGAAATCATATTTGATAAATTTCTATTGGAGAATCTTTCGGCAAGCAAAGTTACTTATGTGGTGAAGGGAGGTCCAATAGTTAATGATGTAACTATGCAAGACGCAATAAGTACGGGTGTAGTAGATTTAGTAAAAGTTATTGACAATGGGCATTCTGCACAAGGAACGATATTAAAAGATTGCTCAATTACATTTAGGAGCGAATTTAGTAAAGCAGACCTTATTATAAGTAAAGGGCAAGCAAACTTTGAAACATTGAGTGATATTAAAGGTAAGACTATATTCTATCTATTGCGAGCAAAATGCAGTTCAGTTGCTTCTGCTATTGGGTGTAATAGAATGGACTATGTGCTTACAAATTTACAACAATAAATTTCTTAATTAGATACCTGCAGATTAAATTCATTGCTAAACATACAAAATATAATAATACAAGCAAGAGTTTTAGGAACCAACCACCTAAAACTCTTTTCTTTTACTTAGTCCACTATTAATATATACAAAATGAGAATAATTAAATATAATAAAGCTAGAGTTATAATAAACATAGATTAAGCATTACAACTTAACGAGGAGGTTACTTATGTCAAAACAACTAAAAGCAGATATAGCACTATTACTCATAACTGTAGGGTGGGGAGCCTCTTTTTTAATAACAAAAAGCTCATTATCTGAACTAAGTACCTTTAATTTTCTAGCTATTAGATTTTCTGTTGCATTTGTTTTGTCTTTAATTATTTTCTTTAAGCAAATAATTAATATAGATAAAAAGACTTTTAAACATGGGATAGTTTTGGGGATTGTAGTATATGCTACTTACGCACTTCAAACAATAGGACTTAACTATACTACAGCTTCAAAATCAGCATTTATTACGGGTTTTAATGTAATACTAGTTCCAATATTTTCAACATTACTTACGAAAAAAGTTCCTGACAAAAAAGTGTTTTTTAGTGTATTCATAGCATTTATAGGATTGGGACTACTGACCTTGAATAAAAACATATCAGGAATAAATATTGGTGATATATATACTTTTATATGCGCTATAATGTGTGCAATTCATATACTACTTATAGGAAAGTATACAAAAGAATGTGAATCCATTTCACTTGCGGTCATTCAAATAGGAGTTTGTGCTGTACTAAGCTTAACAACATCCTT
>CAZUFW010000103.1:0-3893 GCA_964619895.1 uncultured Clostridia bacterium
GCTTTCCTCTGAAATCACATTAAATCTAGACAAAAAAGAAAGCAATAAGTAGCTCTGCCAAGCTCCCTATTGCAATAAAAAAACATTCAATTTATATTGTCATAAGCTAGTTGCAAGTTCCTGCAATCTGCTCACTTTATAATTATATCACAAATATTGGTAATAATTCAATATATAACTCAGCTTAAATTTTGTTGTCTGTTGGAAAAATGGAGTCTTACAATAGTACCTTTACTTAATTCACTTTCTACTTGGATTTTTGAATTATGAATCTCTGCAATTTTTGAGCACAATGCAAGACCCAGCCCAGCCCCATCATTACGTCTATCTCTTGATTTATCAATCATATAAAAAGGTTCAAATATCTTTTCTAAATCCTCTTTAGGAATACCGGTTCCCATATCTTTAACCTCAATAATAGGTTCTTTATTCATATATGCCATCAAACAAATTTCATCACCACTTTTTGATGCTTTTGCAGCATTGTCAATAAGATTGCTTATTAGTATTATCATCAGTTCTTTATCCATTAATATACTAAAATCTTCTGAAATAGTCTTTAAATTTATAGCTCTTTCCTTTAACTTGGGAATTAGTAAATTACTTATTTCACAAAAAAGCTCTTCAACATTTACCCTTTCCATATTCAAATCTTCTTTTTTTAAAATTATTAAGTCCATTAATTTGAAGGCAAGCCTCTCCATTCTTCTACCTTCACTATATATATAGTTTAAAGACATCATTAAAGTTTTTTCATCATATTTATTAGTCCGTAAAAAATCTGCATAACCAATGATAGAGGTTAGGGGTGTTCTAAGTTCATGCGCCAAATTATCAATAAATTTCTGTTTGTCCTCTGAAACCTCTTCTAGAACTCTTATTTTATCTTCTATATCATCAGCCATATTATTAAAATTTTCAGCCAATAATCCAATCTCATCATCTGTATTTATACTTACTCTTTCGCTAAAGTTTCCTTCAGATATTTCTTTAGTGGATTTTATTAACCTGTTTATAGGCTTTGTAATAATTTTACTTAATATTATCATCACTACTGCTAATATTAAACTCAAAAACACATTCAACTTCATAAGAAGCTTGAACATAAAACTTTTATTCTCATATATATAGGATATTTCCTTTATATAAGAAATTTCATAATCATTATCATTTAAAGTGATTTTTCTATCTATAAATAAATAAGTTTTATTCTCCACGTCTCGTATTACATAGGTAATTTCATCTAAAGAATTCTTTGCTTCTTCTTTATCCTTGTAAATATTTCCTTGAAAATTATTAATAATTTTATTTCCATTATTATCTGTTACATTAATAAATAACCTATCCTCTTTAAAATAAGTCAGATAAGTACTTATAAACGAATCTATTTCCTCTTTACTAAAATTATTACGTTTATTTTTTGGATCTCGGTACATTTGAGCTAAATATATGTCTGTAGATAGTGAAAGGCAAAGTCTGCTTTGTTCTCTTAATGCAGAATTAATTTCACTATCTAAATTTAAATTAAAGCTTCTATTTATTAAAAATATGCTTGAGGAAATAAAGAATATTTGAAAAACAACTAAAGTACTTATGAATATTTTTTCCCAAAGCTTCATCTATTCCTCCATTTTATATCCTATGCCGAATATAGTTTTTATATTGTCTCGCATAACTAATTTTTTTCTTAGTTTTTGAATGTGATTATCTATTGTTCTATATTCTCCATCATAGTCATATCCCCATATTTTCTCTATCAGCATTTCTCTGGTCAGTACTTTATTTTTGTTTTGTACTAAAAATGTTAAAAGCTCATATTCTTTTAATGTAAGTTCAATTATGACACCATTTTCCTTTACTATTCTTTCTTCTAAATTTATTTTTAAGCCATTACAATTAAGTATTTTATTATTTTTAATATAGTGTCTTAAAACATTTTCAACCCTTGCAATTAGCTCAATACCCTCAAAGGGTTTTGTTATATAATCGTCTGCACCCATTTTAAGCCCACTTACTTTATCTGTAATAGAAGTTCTGGCAGTTAAAAAAATTGTAGGTATTTCTAGCGGCTTTATTTTTTTATATAGTGTAAAGCCATCAAGCTTTGGAAGCATTACATCTAAAATTACTAAATCAAATCTTTCTCTTTCCAGTAAATTCAGAGCTTCTTCTCCATCATAACATTGTTTGCATTCATAATTAGCAATATTCAAATTTAGCTTAATTAAATTTGATATAGACTCATCATCTTCTACAATTAGTACTCTTACCATATTATCCCCCCATTCATACGTCCCCTTAGCAAGCTGTAACATTTCCCTATAAAATTAACTAAAGTTGCACGATATAAAATGTAAAAATAAATTAAAAAACACATATAGATATGCAACCTAAAAGCTGTATATCTATATGCTGGAATGATTAATTAGCAAACTTCATAGTTTTTTTGTTATAATGAGTAAAATTAAATATAGAATAGTCTGAAGCCTTAAATTGCATTAATATTTGTGTGCCATCCTCATACAATGCTTCTGCTCCTACAATACCGATTGATATTTTCTCATCATCCACAGTTAGACTTGTAAAATTGCCACCAAACCCTTTATCTTGTAAAAATGAAGTAGCAGCTTGCTTAACTTTATCATCATTATATTTAACTTCTGGGTACCAACCGATAATTGCAGTAACATTATAGACCTTTCCATCAACAGCTGAAATACATACAGCAATATTATGCCTATAATCACCCTTTTTAGAGAAACTCACTAGTATGTTTGGTCCCCATGCATAAGGCCCATAGGATCTGTCGATATGTGGCTCCAAGCCATCTCTTTTTATTACTTTTTCTATATCAAGTCCAGTATAGTATTTTATTGCATCTTTAGCAATTTGAGTAGCTTTCTCATTACTTATATCTAATAACTTAACCTCAGTCTTATCATTGTTCTCAGTTGATGAATTTTTTGCATAAGTATCGCCTACAATACTATAGTCTTTTATATCTGTCTGCTCTTTATCAGTTGGAGCTTTGACAATATTTTTAGTTGAGCTATCTGCATTTTGACTTGCAAAAGTAATTATTGCAGTGCTTGAAACTGTCAAGGCAGCAACTAGTGCTATACTTAATAATCTTTTTTTATACAATCTATTTTCCTCCTTTAATTATAAATGCATAATATTTTAATTATCACATTATAATATTAATTTTAAATAAGTAGTTTATCACGTGCACGTAACGCTTTCCACATTTTCTATTATGAACCATTTATATATTAAACTCATCTTTAAATTGTATACTAATTGTAAAATCCATGGAACTTAGCACTATAATTTAACCTTTTCCATTTTAATTAAAACAAGTTTCCTATTACTCCAATATTATCCTCATTTTGTTAATATGATTATATCATTTAAGCAACAATTCACTATCCATATCTAAGTTTAATAAGAAGTAGTAAAAGGTTATTTCTTATCATTTTCTTTAATACTTTCTATCGTAATGTTAATAAATACAAAAAATTTTCATCATAAAAACTTATTATATGTACAAAATAACTTAGAAGGTGGTGATTATACAATGGCTAATGAAAATAACCATTCCAGTTTCAGCCAGCAGAAGAATTGCTCAAACTCTAAGCACCAAAATAATTCTTTAAATGCTATCCATAAGAACAAATTCTCTGACTCTAACAAATATAAAAATGTTGAACCTCTTCCAGAATCCTCACGTCCAAGACGCGATGGCCCTGGCGGAGAGAATGGAGATTAATTTGTATTAAATTGAATAAAACTTGATGGTTCATACACTTCTTATGAAGATTTAATGTTTGTTCAAAAGCAGTACTATATGTAAAAATAGCCTTAGGTAGATTATATCAGCACCTAAGGCTTCT
>CAZUFW010000104.1:0-1754 GCA_964619895.1 uncultured Clostridia bacterium
GGCTTGTTAGAAACACTTACTACTCCTTTTACAATCTCACCTATTAATCTAGGCTCTTTCATTAATGCGCTTCCGTCTCCATTTTTCACTATTTTAGGAGTTGGGCACCCCATGTTGATATCAATTATGTCTATATCATCTCTTTTATTTAAACAATCGTATGTAACTTTTTTCATTATATCTACATCAGAGCCAAATACTTGCAGTGATACAGGTCTTTCTCTTTCGTCAACTATCATTAATTCTTCTGTTTTTTTATCTTTATAATAAAGTCCTTTTGCACTTACCATCTCGCTATATACAAGTCCTGCTCCCATTTGCCTGCAAATAACTCTAAAAACCATATCTGTAACTCCTGCCATAGGAGCAAGGAATACTCTGTTCTTTATGTCTATATTGCCTATTTTCAACTTATCACACTCCATTTATTATAATAATCAAATAAAATACTAAGCGAACATTTGCAGAACATGACCATAATTCTTAGTGAATGGAGATAAAAAATACGTTAAGAAATTCGCTTGTTTGAGCGAAGCGAGTTTGCGAATTTTAGTATTTTTTATCGGAATGAACTATAGAATTATTCATGTTCGAAACCGTGAGCGTGTATTTTATTTGATTATTCTTCTTTATTATCTCCATAATAATACATATATTCACAAAGCAGTCTCGCAACTCAAATTTATTTGCTCGCTGTCGCTCACATAAATTTGGTGCTCGTTGCATTTGACCTACCATCGTTTTTCTGATAAAAGCATTCAGAAAATCGGGTTAGGTCATAAAAAACAAGTAGCTTTTGGGCTACTTGTTTTTTTCATATATCATTCTTAATCCTTCAAGTGTAAGTAATTTATCTATCTTTGTTATTGTTTCTGACTCGCTGGCAATTAAAGTTGAAAGACCTCCTGTAGCTATTACATCTTTTACTTCTCCACCCATTTCGTCTTTCATTCTTTTTACAATATAGTCTACTAATCCTACATATCCATATATTATCCCTGACTGCAAGCTACCTACTGTATTCTTATTAATTACTCTTTCTGGTTTTACTAATTCTATTTTAGGAAGCTTTGCTGTTCTTTGGAACAATGCCTCACTTGATATTATTACGCCTGGAGATATGATTCCTCCTTCATATTCTCCTTCTTTTGATATTGCGCAGAAAGTCGTAGCTGTTCCAAAGTCTACTATAATTAATGGCCCACCATACTTTTCATATGCAGCAATTGCATTTACTATCCTATCTGCGCCTACTTCCTTAGGATTGTCATATTTAATATTCATACCTGTCTTGATCCCAGGGCCTACTATTAAAGCTTCTTTATTTAAATATTTTATACTCATAGCTTGAAGTGTATGCATTAGATTGGGAACAACAGAAGATATTATCACTCCCTCAATATCTTCTGTTCTCAACCCATTGTATTTAAATAGCTGATCTATAATAATCCCATATTCATCTGAAGTTTTATCCTTATTAGTTGATATTCTCCAGTCCTTAAGTAATTTTTCGCCATGAAAAACTCCTAGTACTGTATTAGTATTTCCTACATCACAAACTAAAATCATTGCTCCACCTACTCTTCATAAAAGTAATTTATCATTATGATTATTTTTTCATACCTAGTATTACACTTGTAACTATAATAACAGCAATTATTACCTCAGGTATGCCGTTGGCTATTCCTATTCCTAGGATTACCTTTCCTGCTAAATCAGGATCTCCTCCCATCATTTCTACAAACCATCTGCCA
>CAZUFW010000104.1:1764-3744 GCA_964619895.1 uncultured Clostridia bacterium
AAGACGCCTATGGTATTAGTGAGAGTTCCTAATATAGTACTGGCCATTACATCTAATGCACTATGATTTAGTTTTTTATAAGATAGCCATCCAACAATTAAGGTAAAAAGCACTAAGGCACCACTGAATATTAGCTTTGCCAGGCTTATGTTTCCTAATGTATATAAGCCTATATTTTGTACAAAGGAAAAAGACAAATAAGCTAATACAGCTGCCCAAATACTAACTAAAATAAAAATGGAAGTCCTTTTGTTCATTTTTTTAACTGCTACATATGTGTAATAAGAAACTAATCCTATCAATACTCTTGGTAGTATAGATACTAAAGGGTTATAAAATACTGGTGATATAACCGTCGGTGTTGTAATGGCTCTTATCAAGCTAAAGATACCAAATATAAGACCAACAAGCATCCCTACCATCGGTCCTTCCATTATTGCTCCTATAATTACTGGTATATGCATTATAGTTGCATTTGTAGGTCCTACTGGAATAAATCCTATTGGAGTCATTCCCAGTACTGCCGAGATGGCCCCAAGCACTCCAACAATAGCCATCTTCCTGATGTTAAAATACGACTTTGCACAAGCATTTGACATTAAAATCTCCTCCCGCTCTAGTTCCTTAAAAGGATACCAGTCGAATTATTATTAATATATTTACAGCAACATAGTCCAATTCCTAGTGGATATTGGCTATATTACATTTTTATTTTAGCAACTTTTATTTGTATGTGCAATAATATATCTTTATTTTCATATTTATTAATTTTAGATATCTTACAAATATTTATCCCCAATAGAAATGCTTCACTTCGTTCAGCATGACAAGTCGAGATGCCTTTCACCTAAACATATCCATATAGCCCTCTTACTGATACTTCTCCAGAAATAACTTTGGATATATTTCCTTCCTTATCTTGAACTATTAATTCACCGTCTTCATTTATATCTATGGCCTTAACTTCTTTTTCTTCTCCTCTCAAAGTTAGCCTGACATTTTTCCCAATAAGTGCTGAGTTTTCTCTACATACTTTTATAGACTTATCTATAGTTCCATTGGTAACTAAATCATCATACAATTTTTCAAAACTATTTAGTATCAAGGCTACTAATTGTTTTCTATTAATTTCTTTACCTGTTTCGATTTTTAGTGATGTAGCCATATGTCTAATTTCTTCTGGAAATCCGTCTGTCTCTGTGTTGGCATTAATGCCAATTCCTACTACTAAATAACTTAGTCTATTTAATTCTCCACTCATTTCAGTTAATATCCCACAAACTTTTCTACCATTATATACTATATCATTAGGCCATTTTATTTGAGTTTTTACCCCAATTTGATTTATAGCCTTCCATACTGAAGCAGCTGCCACTTGAGTAATCTTCGCCGCATCCTGGGGCTCTATTTGTGGCTTAAGAATAATAGACATCCATATACCTCTTTTATTGGGAGATGACCAGTTTCTTCCCAACCTGCCTCTTCCACCGGTCTGTTCTTCAGCTATAACTACAGTTCCTTCAGTTTCATTATTATAAGCTAGTTCTTTAGCTTTTATATTAGTTGAGTCAATTGATTCAAAATAAAATATTTCTCTACCAATGTATCTCGTATTTAAATGCTCAGATATTTCTTCATAATTAAGAATATCAGGTGTAGACAAAAGCATATGTCCTTTTCTAGATACAGATTCTATCTCATAGCCTTCTTCTTTTAAGCTGTTAATATATTTCCAAATAGCAGTTCTGCTTACTTTTAATTGTTCACTAATCTCCTGACCAGATACAAATTCATTTTTGTTGTCTTTTAATAACTTTAGTATTTTTTCTTTCAATTTAGCACCCCTTCCTGCATTTGCAGAACGACAGAAGTGTCGTTCTCTATTTATATATTAAATCAATTGAGGGATAAAATCACTATTATTCAAAAAATAGTTTAGGCGCCCAATGGGCGCCCTTAAAATATATTATATACTTAAAA
>CAZUFW010000105.1:0-3741 GCA_964619895.1 uncultured Clostridia bacterium
CCCAACAAGGACTTTCACCTTGCAAGAATTGCCAAGCTTTCTTGGCGCACTAACGCCACGTATTTGCGACGTTCCTGAGCTGGACCTAAAAGATAGGCCTCTTGGCGGAGCTTTGCTCCCAGTGCAGGGATGTGGTGCACATCGCCCTAAGATTGCGCCCCGTGCACCCTTGCGCAAATACCTTGTGACGCCCCTGACTAACTACATCTAGTTATTGAGAAAGTTTACTACCTGATTCTCTATTTCTTTAAATTGCATCTTTGCAATATATTCAATATTGTGCTGCATATCTATCATTCTGATTAACTCTGCACCAAGGTAATATCCTGTATCACTTATCCCTAGTACTTCGAACCAGTCTCCAAAAAAATCTTGCGTCCCTTTTTCTTCATCAAATAGTCCTCTTAAATATAGATTTTTCAATTGTCTTTCATTAATTTGGCATTTCTCAAACCATTCTTTACCTCTTGAATCAGTTTCTTTATCTAACAATCTATATTGGAAAAACTGAGCAAATCCTTCCTCATATAATGACCAAATTCCTTTATTATAGTTATTCTTTTCAACATTATTAGGTAATTTATCCTCGCCTCTTATAACAAAATGAACTACATGACAAAGTTCATGTGCTAAAAGTGATTCTAGTTTTTCTATTGTATGCCAGTTAAGTTCAGCAATTTTATCTAGACCAAAAAGTATTGTTCTCCTATTATTATATGTATCAACCCATCCAGCACTATTGCATAAACCACAGTATAAAACTACATTTATATCTAAGCTACAATTAAATACTTCATCTATTCTAGCATTTAAAGTATCTATAATCAGTAAAATATTTTCATGTGCTTGAACCATTTTATAAAAATCTTTTTCGGTTCTATTAAAAACCATTTCTTTTGCAACTTTTCTCCAACTATAACCATTTGAACAATAGTCCTCTTTGCATTTCTTTTCAAGTTCTGGATATTTTGATATATAACACTTTTCCCATAACTCAATTTTTTCTTCAATAAGTAAATCCAATTTTTCTTGAAAACACCCCTTAAAGTCTTTAAATGTATCAATAATGTTTATCATAATACTTGTCCCCTTTCAAATATCCAGTTCTTACTTAGGTGTTGCATAACGGTCTCACATATACGATGTCGTTGAATCGTACTTCAAAGGAATATCCCTTGGCATGCTTGCACAGATGAAACGATATGGTGAGCCTGACCCAAGATATTCACTCTGCGAACCCTTGCGAATATGCATTGTTAGGTGTAGTTGGCAGTGACCCTCCTACATATTATTTTGCTCAAGATTCATCACTACACTTCGTTTGTAATTAATACTCTTGAATCCCACTACTGAGTTCAATACTAACTTTATTAAATTTCTTAGTAAGTATGATAAGAACTGGAATAAGCATAAAAATTATAGATTGAAAAATAGACATTCTTATAGACATGCCTGAATTCAATTCACCATTGATACTTACATGAACTAGATTAAGAATTGAATTCATTATAAAATGTGATATCCAAGGAGTCCATACGGAATTAGTATAATAGTACATTACACCAAGAACAATACCCATAAATATCATAGGTATGAAATTCATTATCAACGCTATCACAAAGCCACTTGTCCCACTCACCATACCACTTATGTACCATTTAAATGCCCAAGGAATATGCCATATTCCAAACAATAGCCCCTGTATAAATATAGTCATTTTAATAGAATACTTTCTATTCAGCATTGGAATCATAATTCCCCTAAATAATCCTTCTTCCATAAAACAATTAATTACATTACCGAATATAAGAAAAATAGCAAAACCTATTCCACCTGTTACACCTGCTTTGGGATCTATTGCTGCTATTAATAATTGTGGGGAATCAGAGCCAAATATTATGAATTCTCCTACGTATCCTATAATCATTAAAGTACTTGTAATAACAACACCTAAAATAAAAATAGACCACCTATTATCAACATTAAATCCAATATCACTTATGTTATCACCGATCATTTTCACAAATAGGATTACAATAATAAAACCAATGATTTTTGACAATATGATCTCACCTAATAAATCATCTAATCTGAAAACAAAAATATCCAATAATCTAAAAATCATAGCTATACACATTAAGCAAATGCTAAGGGTTAGTGGTTTTGATAATGATAAATCTCTAAGTTTTTTTCTCATAAAATCCTCCTCTTAAACATTCTAATACTTCTCAATATTATTAAACTTACAACTTATACTAGTTACCAATTTCACCTAACATCCACGTATTTGCAACGTCCCTGAGCTGGACCCTAAAGGGATACTCTTGGCGAGGCTTTGCTCCTAGCGAAGGGATGTGGTACACAATGCCCTAAGATTGTTCCCTAGTGCACCTTTACGCAAATACACTGTTATAGGAAGTAGTGATGTCTTTGATAGCTACAGTTCTTTCCAAAATATTCATATTGAGTACTACATATTATGTTTATTTTGTTTGTGTAAATTAGTTCGCAATATATCGATATTTGGAGTGCTTATCATACTTTTCTTAATCAACTCATCAAACTCATTTTGAAGATATATCATTTCTTCTCGTGCAACAGAAGTGTGTTTTGCCATGGTAATTTCTGCAAGCTGTGTTCCCATAACAATTTTAAAAACTCCAGTAAGCAGGAGAACAGGAAACCTAAAATAGTTCAGCTTTGATGGTGTAACTTTTATATTTAATGCATTCAGTACCAAAAAACCCTCTTTGATACCTTTTACCATAGTGGAAATATCAGAATAAGATTTTGACAATTTATAATTACTGCAATTATGACCATACAATGAGTTTCCTATGCTTGTTACTATTGCTACATGAGTCTTCTGCCAAGCATCCATATTATTACAATACACAGACGGAATCCCTGCTTGATTGAACATTTTGATAACAGTATTTACACGCTCTGTTTTATAACAATGGTACTCTCCAAATGTAGTTGTTTGAAATGTACGCATCAAGCCCCTGCCAATAAAATAGCGTACTTCTCCATTTTTTCGTTCTCCTCCTGCAGAAGGAAAACCTATTATAACACGGTTTTTCCCAACAGCATCCACATAATCAGCGTAGCCGGAGGCTGTATTTACTACAAAAACAATATTAGACGATTTATTCTGTGATAAAATCGGTAAAACATTTTCAACTTGTGTTCTCTGCATAACTACAAATATATAGTCGTAAACATCATTGGATTCAAGTGTTTTAATAACATTCACTTTGGCAACTTCTCTTTTCCCGGTTTTAGGATTTACAAGAACAACACCATTACTTTTTATTTCACTATACCTATCCCCTCTGGCAAGCATAGTGACGTTTTGCCCTGACAAAGCCAGTCTGTTTGCAAAAATACTTCCGATTACACCAGCACCATAAATTAGTATATTCAAAGTATCACCTTCTTCACTAACATAATATGAATTTTCTTTACTGCATATAATACTGTATTTTATCTTCTAAAACAATCCCTAGTGAATAGCTCCGATATCATCATTTCCTATAACAGTTTGAGGCTTATCGATGTCAGATTTCTCAACACTATTTCCTCCCGATGTCGATAAGCTTCTGTTTTAAGATGTGCCGACGTCTTTCCCCCTATATTTCTTAGCATAATAAAAAGAATTTGACTTAAATCTATCAAAGGTAATACTCATTTAGCATTATCTTTGTTTAATTCTGTTAAAAACTCCAAGACAAAATCTTT
>CAZUFW010000106.1:0-3730 GCA_964619895.1 uncultured Clostridia bacterium
CCCTTCCATTAGAGACATTAAAAATGGGTAGCGGAAGCTTAATATCTAAAAAGATCTTATTCGTGGCAATTTGTAGAACTTTAGGAATACCAGCAAGGATCAATCCTAAGGATTTATCTGTAGAGTATTATAAATATAATGCTATGTGTCTAAGTGGTATGAATGAAATTGAGAAATCTATTGATGGCAAGAAAAGTTACAATGCTGACTTGTTAGGTACTGAAAAAGACACGAAGGACAAGCTGCCTAGGCCGAGAGATAAACATGAAAATTATAAAAGTCCAAGCTCAACATGGAACTACAATGGTGAATTTGTAAAGGTGGAAGATGTAAACATTCTAGAAAACACTATGCTTACAGTTAATAATATCAGTGATTCTGAATTAAAATATTATCAAAACTGGACTATAGCGGTGCTAGATAAGGGAGTATATAGGACTTTATCACTACAGGATAATATACCCCCTCAGGGAAAAGCTTATATTAGCTTAGTGCCAGGTAATTATAGAATCTTAACCTCCAACAGATTGCCTAATGGCAGTATATTTTCAAAAAAGTATATGTTTTCAGTAAGTGCCAAGGAAAATAAAGAGATAGAAATAGCCATAAGAGATGCAAAAATATCGGACATGCTAGAAAACTATGAGCTTCAAGATTTTATACTTAAAGACAAAAACAATGATACTATATATGCTTCTCAGCTAATGAAAGAAGACAAGAGCATTATTATATGGATAGAGGAAGGCAAGGAGCCCACAGAGCACATACTAAATGAAATCATAGAGCTGCCTCAAGATTTTGCTAACGTACCAGGAGGTTTAATCTTTGTACTCAAAGATATCTCAGCTCTGCAGAATAAAACATTGCAAAAAGTTTATGAACTAGTTCCAAACATAAAAACTTATTTTGACGACTTTTCCTGCAACGTAAACGCTATAGCAAGGCGTATGTACCTAGATCCAGACAAGCTCCCTCTTATATTGGTTGCCAGTAAATGGAACCGCCCCTGGGGTGATTCCATAAAATGTAATCACCCCAGGGGTGGTGACAATTTGTGGAATTCCATTAATGGAATTTATGCCTGCAGTGGATATAATGTGGGATTGGGAGAGTTGCTTATTAAAATAGTAAGATCCTGATAAAGAAGATAATAAGATCATAAGATAATAAGATTATAAGAAATAAAACAATAATTGAATAATTAGCTAAAGCAAATGCAGAGAATATAATAACCCTTAGTGCAGGATATAGGTGAAAGTTAATGTAAATTTATGCATAAGTATAGAACTTATAATAACCCTCAGGCTTCAAATCAGCCTGGGGGTTATTTTTGGATAAAGCTTAAGCAGCTTTTACAGAGGGGATGACTTAATATAACATTTATAGATTTATATTTTTGCTAAGTAAAAAATATTTTTAAAAACAATAAATTCTACATTGACAAAATTATAAAAAACACCAATAATAAAATGTAGAAAATATGAATAAAATGTAAATTTGTGTCGAGTTTAAGAGGGCTTTGAACTGTATGCTTTATTTGGGCACTTTGCATATAGGGAGTCAGTAGTGCAACCGGTCTTAATTATATTAAGACCGGTTTTTTTATGCAATAATTTAGTTCAAATTGCTATTGCTAGTTGTCCTTCAATTAAATATTGAAATCTAGAATTGAAAATTAGCAGTAAATATTAGTATTAAAAAATAACATAAAAATTAGTATGAAAAATTAATAAATATAAAGCTAAACATTTAAAAAAACAAAGTATAAGGAGTGAGCATATGAGAAAAAAGACAAAGGTTAAATACATATTATTAGCTGCTGTGATAGCTGCATCAAATTGTATTATTCCTAGATTAAAGACGACTAAGGTTTTAGCAGCAAATCCAGATGAGGTTCAGAGAACAGAAGAATCTTTAGGTGCAGTGGATGGCTACGTGGAGGAAAAGAAAATAACTCTAAAAGTTAGAAAAGAAGTAGTAGATACATTACCTAAAGATAAGTTCGATATAGAAATTTTAATAGATGCCTCAGGATCCATGAATAATGATATAGACCCAGGAGCTTTAAAGGCAAAAAGTATAATAAATAATTTTATTGATGGAAGAGATGTTAACTTAGATAACATAGGGGTTTCTATATTTAGAGGTCCTTCAGTACAGAGTGGAAAAATTATTAAAGAAAAGACTGCTGAAACAGTGTATTCTTTGGGAAATAATTTCGATAGTGCCAAAGCTACTATTACCAATGCTTATGTAGGAGGCTTTACACCTCTTTTAGATGGTTTAAAAGCAGCTAAAGCAGATTTAGATAATAATAAAAGAGCAGATTCCACGAGGAAAGTAATGATTATATTAGGTGATGGACACCCTAATATAGGGCCTGAGAGAAATCATTTTTATAAAAATGGTGGCGATTATCTGGGTTCTTACCAAGATTATTATCCAGGTAAGATTATAAAGAATCAAATGGATGCATTAGATGTAAAATATGACGCCAATGAAATCACCTCTGATGAATATTATAAACTATATAGTGCATTGGAAGAACAGCAGAATCTTTATCCTGGAGGAGTAGAAACTAGTCTTTCAATGTCAGGAACTGATTCGCTTTTAAAAGGTAGTAGATATGATAACTCAAAAGTAGAATATTATGATTTGAAGTATTTAATAGAGCAAGAGATGAAGACTATTAAAGCTGCAGGTTATGAAGTATATACTATATTTTTAAATAATGAAAAGCCTAATGATTCAGGCTATGTGGCTTTTTTAGCTAATACCAATGAATCTGAAGATTTATTTAAAAAAATGGCTACGGATTCATCTCACTATTTCACCGTAAATGAAGTACTTGAACTTGAAAATCAGTTTAAGAAAGTTAACTCAAGGCTATATTATTTTGACTATTCTATAAATGATATCATAGAGTCTGGATATGAATTGGTACCTAACTCCTTTACGGCGTCCATTGATGGAGTTGTTGTAGATGTGCAGGACAATAAAATTCAATGGGGTATTCAAGGGGTAGAAAACAAAGAACTAGAAGTTTCCTATAAGATAGGTAGAAAAACAGGAGCACCAGCAGTAAAGGAAGGAACTTTAGTGGTGAAGTATCTAGAAGAAGGGACAGGTAATGAACTTTCACCATCAGTAACCACTACAAAACCAGTAGGAGATAGCTACACCACAGCAGCAGAAAACATCGAAGGATATGAGTTTGTGATGGTTGAAGAACAAGCTAATGGTCAGTACGTAGATGGAACTACAGAAGTTAGATACATATATAAGAAAACTGAGGTTCCAGTAAAAGAAGGAACTTTAGTAGTTAGGCACCTAGAAGACGGTTCAGGTAAAGAATTGTCTCCATCATTGGTCACTAAAGAGCAAGTAGGAGAAAACTATAGTACAGCAGCAGAAAACATCCAAGGTTACGAGTTTGTGAGGGTTGAAGGACAAGCTGATGGTCAATATATAGATGGAAGCATAGAAGTAACATATATATATAAGAAGAGCCAAGCCCCATCAAAAGAAGGAACTGTAGTGGTAAAACATTTAGAAGACGGTTCCGGTAAAGAATTGGCTCCATCATTGGTCACTAAAGAGCCAGTAGGAGAAAACTACACTACTGCAGCAGAAAATATTGATGGATATGAGTTTGTAAAGATTGAAGGACAAGCTGAAGGTAAATATATAGATGGAAGTATAGAAGTAAAATACATCTATAGAAAGATAT
>CAZUFW010000107.1:0-3631 GCA_964619895.1 uncultured Clostridia bacterium
CCCCCGTATCGGACTTTCACCGACCAGTTTACGCCCATGCTGGGCGCACAAATAATAAAAGAACTGACTTCTCAGTCCTTTTATTTATCGCTGCCATTAATTTTATCCTTATTATCGTAAATATTATATTCCTTCCAAATATCTTCTAACTGATTAAAGTATTTTTCAGTATCTTCTCTTTGTCTCATACCTATAGCAATTATTAATGCATTTAAGAGACTCATTGGGGCAACTAAAGAGTCTACAAAAGATAGCATATTACTTCTTGCTATTAATGTATAGTCTGCTATACTGGCTATTGGGGAAATCAAGCTATCAGTAATTCCGACAATCTTACATTGCTGTGCCTTGACGTATTTAAGTGCATCTAATGTTCTTCTAGAATACCTAGGATAACTAATTCCTATTACTAGATCATCTGTTGTTACTCTAAGAATCTGTTCAAAAATATCACTTATACCTCTTCTTACTACTTTTACGTCGTCAACTAGAATTCCTAAATAAAACCCTAGATAATCTGCTAATGCTGTTGAACTGCGAAGACCTAATATATACACTCTTTTAGCACTTAAAATGCTGTCTACGACTTTTTCAAAGGTATCTGGGTTTATTTCGTCAATAGTGGCTTTGATATTTTCCATGTCAGTTCTTAAAACTTTCCTTAATCCCACTTCATTATTTGAATAATCATCAGACATACTTAACCTTTGAACTGTTGTTAGTTTGTTTTTTATCAATTCTTGCAAAGCTCTTTGTAAACTAGGATATCCTGAAAATCCAAGAGTTAATGCAAATCTTACTACTGTGGACTCACTTACGCCAACTACTTCTCCTAGCTTTGCAGCGGTCATAAAAGCTGCCTTATCATAGTTAGTCGTTATGTATTCAGCAATAAGTTTTTGTCCTTTACTAAGTCTTGTAAAATTAATCTGAATAACTTTCATTAAATCTTTATTTTTGTCTTCCATAATATCATTCCTTGCATTCTTTTATGAGTTTCATACCTTCCTCTAATGCTTTTTCATTTAGAGCTTCTGTTCCCCTAGGTACTCTGCCTAAAACTGCATTTTTTAAAGATTCGGTTGAAACAATTTCTGATATACAATTAATAGCACCTAATGCAACAATATTAGCAACCAAAGGTTTCATCAACTTATTATTTGCTGTATCTAAAATAGGAATGCTCATTAAATTAATATCTTCTCTTTCAGGGGGATGAATACTATTATCAATTACTAAAGTACCACCCTTTTTTAATGTATTAATATATTTATCACAAGCAAGCTGAGTTAAAGCTAATAATAGATCGCAATCTTTTACTTTGGGATAATGAATTTCTTCATTACTTATTATTACTTCTGACCTACTTGCCCCACCCCTTGCTTCAGGACCATACGACTGGGACTGAACTGCATTTTTTCCATCTTCAATTGCTGCTTCTGCTAAAATTATACCAGCCAATATTAATCCTTGACCACCTGAACCACTTAATCGTATTTCATATTGACTAGACATGTTATCTCTCCTTTTGAAAACCATCAATTATTTTTTGATACTCCTCTGTATACTCAGGTCTTGCAACTTTGTGAAATTCGCCAATTATAAGCTTTCCATCAATTTGATCAGGCGTCATTTTTTCAGCTGCTTTAATATTTATAGTGTTTTCTTTTAAGTTTTTCATCATGTCTACTGAATTTCCCATTTTATTCTTTCTTCCAAAATATGTTGGACATATACTTGCGACTTCAACAAAAGAAAAGCCTTTACTTTTAATACCTTCTTCAATTTGGCTAATAATCATGTTAGCATGATATGCAGTTGATCTTGCAACATAGGTTGCACCTGCTGCTTTTACAAGTTGACACAAATCAAAGTTTAAGTCAATATTTCCATAGGGAGCAGTTGTACCTATGGCTCCAGTAGGAGTTGCAGGTGAATACTGCCCGCCGGTCATTCCGTAGATATTATTATTAAAAACTATAGTAGTTATGCCAATATTTCTTCTTGCAGAATGAATTAAGTGATTTCCTCCAATAGCTGCACAATCCCCATCACCAGTTATAACAATTACCTCTAAGTCTGGATTAGCCATTTTTATTCCTGTTGCAAACGACAAAGCCCTTCCGTGAGTAGTATGCAGAGTATTAAAGTCTAAGTAGCCAGTAGCTCTTGAAGAACATCCTATTCCAGATACTATACATACATTATCTTTATTTAAACCCAAATTATCAATGGCTTTAACAATTGACCTCATAACAATACCATTACTACATCCAGGACACCAAATATGAGGTAATTTGTTTGACCTAAAATAAGTTTCAACAAGTTTACTAGGCACTTTAACATACCTCCTTAATTTTTGCCAAAATTTCATCAGGCGATATTAATTCGCCATTTACTCTATTACATCTGTATATATTCGTATATTTATTGGCTACTCTCTCTACTTCAATAGCATATTGTCCCAAATTCATTTCCGCTACAATAATTCCTTTAGTCTTTTTTGATAATTCAGTAATTTGTTTATCTAAGAATGGCCATATAGTCATTGGTTTAAATAAGCCTACCTTAATTCCCTGCTTCCTAGCAAGTTCAACTGCACATTTTGCGGATCTAGCAGTTCCACCATAAGCAACAATTGCTATTTCGGCATCTTCAAGCATATACTCTTCATATATAGAAATATCGTCTTTGTTTAATTCTATTTTATCTACAAGCCTGTTTATTAACTTTTCTGCTACATCAGATCTTCCACTTGGGAAACCAGTCTCATCATGAACAAGACCTGTAACATGGAATCTATATCCTTGCCCATATGGTACCATTCTAGGCACTATTTCACCTTCCAAGATCTCATATGGTTTGTAATTAGTCACATTTTTATCTAGGCCTAATCTATTAACTATCTCTATCTCATCATAGTTAGGTATTTCTACTTTTTCTCTAAGATGGCCTATAACTTCGTCCATTAGCAATATCACGGGTGTTCTATATTTTTCAGAAAAATTAAAGGCTTTCACAGTAAGATCAAATGTTTCCCTAACTGAAGATGGAGTGAGTGCTATAATTGGATGGTCACCATGAGTTCCCCATCTTGCCTGCATTACATCTCCTTGTGCAGGAGCTGTTGGCAATCCAGTACTAGGCCCTCCTCTTTGGACGTTTACAACCACACAAGGCACTTCTGTAATAGCAGCATAACCTAGATTTTCCTGCTTTAAAGAAAATCCTGGTCCACTCGTAGCAGTCATTGACTTTAAACCAGCCAGTGAAGCACCTATTACAGCTCCCATACTAGCTATTTCATCTTCCATCTGAATAAACTTGCCACCTATTTTAGGCAACTTTTCAGCAGAAAGTTCAGCTATTTCAGTTGATGGTGTAATTGGATAACCTGCATAAAATCTCATTCCAGCAACAATTGCTCCTTCAACACAAGCTTCATTTCCTTGCATTAATTTGAACCTTTTACTGTCCATCTTCTTTACCTCCTAAATAAATAGCATAGTCAGGACATCTTAACTCACACTGTCCACATTTAATACATGCCTCTATGTTTTTAATATTTATTTTGCCTTTTTTAAGTTCTAAAACACTTTTAGGGCAAAATTCAACACAAATCCCACAACCC
>CAZUFW010000108.1:0-3517 GCA_964619895.1 uncultured Clostridia bacterium
TAAAATCTGGTCTGAGGTAAAATAAGCTTTCTAAGAAAAACCATGAAATTCCCTTTAGCTATTTAGTTAGTAAAAGGGAAATCATGGTTTTTTATTATTTTAACTATAAATATAATGAAATAATAACGCATAAAAAATACAATAGGTGAGCAAATTTCATTAAATACATTACAAAACGTTTACACTAGAATGAATATATACACGAATTAAAATTGAATAAGAAAGGAGAAAAATACATGCTGGACAAAATTAAGGGTAAGCTGATAGTTTCCTGTCAGGCATTAGTAGAAGAACCATTACACAGCAGCTTTATTATGGGAAGAATGGCACTGGCTGCAAAAATGGGAGGTGCAAGTGCTATTCGTGCACAAAGTAAAGAAGACATTATGGAGATAAAAGGTGTAGTGGATCTGCCTATTATTGGAATAGTAAAACGGAATTATGAAGGTAGTGATATATATATTACTCCCACTAAAAAAGAAGTAGATGAACTATTAGAAACTAAATGCGATATGATTGCTTTAGATGCAACAAAGCGTAAAAGGCCTAATAATGAAAAACTGAAAGATTTAGTTGATTATATTCATGAAAATGGAATTCTAGCTATGGCAGACTGCTCTACCTATGAAGAGTGTGTCAAAGCTAAAGAAATTGGATTCGATTGTGTTTCTACCACATTATGTGGATATACTCCTTACTCACAAAATTTAGATGGACCTAACTTTGATTTAATTGAATGTTTAGTTCGAGATTTGGATATCCCAGTTATTGCGGAAGGAAAAATCAATACCCCTGAAGATTTGAAACTTGTTTTTCAAAAAGGAGCGTATACTGCAGTGGTGGGTGGGGCAATTACCAGACCCCAGGATATTACTGCGAGATTTGTAAAAGCATTAGCATAGGGAAAAATAAGCTTTTATAATATAACCTATAATTTAGCAAATAAGGAGAGGGAAATTTATGAGAAATATAAAAAGGTATAAAGTATTGTTCTTTATAATGATTTTTACATTTTTGTTTACTTCCACAGCTTTTGCATATTTTCCTAAAAATAATGAAAAGTCAAATTATGCTTCAAATATACTGCTAACATATTTAGGATATTATAATCCTGAAAACTATGATGGTGAGAAAATAGGAGATTGGGATAGGGAAAAATTCTTACCTTATGTTACTCACCTAAATGATAAAGGCAAAGCAGATGATTATTATTTTGACAGTTTCATTATGTTAACTTTATCCTCACCCTATAAAGGTTCCCTAGGAAGATATTATAACTGGGTGAAAGATTCTAAACCAGGTACTATAAAGGATTGGCAATGGGCAATGGATAGACCCTTTGAAGAAAACCTGCAGTTAGATGCCTTAGAAGAAGCAATGAAATATGCTAATAAGAAGCTAAAGGGTAATAGGAAGGCTAAGGTGTTTTTAACCTTACCTTTGGCTGACTCTCAAAGTAAAAATTTTGGTGATGTGGATAATGACGGAGTATCCGAAGATTTAACTTCCTTAGAAGTTAGAGAAAAGGTAGTTAAATGGTATATAGATTCGTCCTTATCTAAATTTGATGAAAAGAAATATAAGAATATTGAACTAAGCGGATTTTACTGGCTGCAAGAGGATTTAGATCCTGCTGTTTCTGGAGAGCCAGAGCTAGTAAAGTATACTTCTAAATATTTAAATGGCAAGGGGTTAAAGCTTGGCTGGATACCTTGGTCAGGAGCTGGTCTAAAAGCTGAAGGCAATAAAAGAGGTTTTGATTTTACATTAATTCAGCCTAATCATTATTTTGAAAACAGTACTATACAAAGAGTATTAGATACCGCCCAATTAGCAGATAAGGCTAATCAAGGTGTTGAACTTGAAATGGATGAAAGAGTTGTTACAAGCCCATGGCACAGGCAAGCTTATACAAATTACTTGGTTAGTGGAGTTGAAACAGGATTCATGAAAGCCTCTATACTTGCATATTATCAGGATGTGTATGGACTTTATAATATGTACCATAAATATGGGGACATAGGAAGAAAAATATATGAAGATACCTATAAATTTGCTAAAGGAACTTATGTAGCTCCTATGGGAAATATTACAGGAAGAGTGCTAGATGAAAAAGGAAAACCTTTATCAGGAGTTAAAATAACTCAAGGTTCTAATACCTGCATCACCAAGGATGATGGTAAATATAGTTTTGAAAATTTGAGTGCAGTGGATAAAACTCTTAGCTTTGAAAAAGAAGGATATGGAAGTAAAAATTCTATTGTACAGATATTAGGAAATGAAACTATAGTCAAAGATATTCAACTGAAAAAAAATGATTTAGGCGAAGAAACAGATAGTTTAATCTTACAAAGCTTTGAAAATGAAAATATCCCTCTTGGTATAGATCCAGGTGGAAGCTTAACCTTAAATTCAAGTCTAAGTTTTGTAAGTCATGGCAATAGTTCTGTTAAAGCTAGCTTCACTAGAGACTATAGTGACTTTAGAGTGTATTTTAATTCTAGGAAAGCAAAAGACAGTGGATGGAATGTAGGAGACGTAAGCTTTGAGCAATCAGATTGGAGTGCTTACAACTACTTTAAAGCTGATGTATATAATCCTAGTGATAAGGATCAATATGTAACATTAGAGTTTTTAGAAGGTGGAAACTTCAGTTATGGACAAGCCTATTATAAGAGATTTAAATTAGCTGCAAATTCATGGACAAGTATTGCAGTGTCTATAGCTGATATGGCTAATGGAATTAATGGAACTCCAGAAGAATATCCATCCTCAAAGATTAATGTAAAAGATATAGCTAGATTCCATTTTGCTCAAAGGGCACAGGAACCATTTAATTTACCTAACAGCCTTTATATAGACAATGTGAGGTTAGCTAAGGTTAAAGAAGTTAAGCTTCCAGAGTATAAAATAGATTTACCTAGAAGTTCAAAAACTTTAGATATTAATGAAAGCTATAATCTTGTAGTTAAAGATATAAGTATTGTAGATGGACAAAATAATATAGTACCAAAGGATAAGGTTAACTTCACATCTTCTGATGATTCTATTATTAAAGTTTCCAAGGATGGAAGCATAACAGCTATTAAAGAAGGCAGTGCCATGATAAATGCCGCTGTAGATGGAGTAAATGTTGAATCTATAAAGGTATATACATCTCCTGTAGATAAAATTAAATTAAAGACCAATAACAGCAAACCTAGTGTTCTTAAAGAAATAAATGTAACTAACACTGCATATTTTAAAAATGGCTTTGATTTACCACATAAAGATGTAAAATATACATGGACACTAAAAGGCAATAGCATAAAGATAAACAAAGAAAATTCAAACACCATATCACTTACTGCAGTGAAACCAGGAAAAACTACAGTTACTTGTACTATGGAATATAACGGGAAAGTAGAAGTGAATAAAATAGATATAAAAGTTCAAAAATAAATAAAATAAGCCTTTCCATGGCGGAAGGCTTATTTTTTATATTGTTCATTAGTTTTATCTAGAACATCTAAGAGTT
>CAZUFW010000109.1:0-3310 GCA_964619895.1 uncultured Clostridia bacterium
CCATTACCATTACCTCGAAGATGATATCATTGCCGGGGGCAAGATGAAATATGAGAACGGATCCATCAAAGTTCCGCAGGGACCGGGACTGGGTGTAGCGCTCGATGAAGAAAAAATGGAAAAATATGAACGCTATTTCGAAGAAAAAGGCGACTACTATGCACGCTTCCACCAGGATCCGTATCAACCAAACTGGTATCCCAAAGTAGGAGGAATCTAATCAGCCAAATGGAAATCAAAACCATCATATCAGGATTGAATTTTCCGGAAGGACCCGTCTTTGATTTCGAAGGCAATCTTTGGTTTGTCGAGATCAAAGGCGGAAACCTTTCACGTTGGAATGGAACCAACCTGGATCGTTTCGATGTGGATGGCACTCCCAATGGCGCTATGATTGACCGTAACGGCCTGATATGGTTTTGCGACAGTGGCCGGGGTGAAATCAGAACATTCAGCCCATCTGAGAATACATTTACGACCATTTGCAACCAAACAACTGAAGGCAAGCGACTGGTTCGCCCCAACGACCTGATCTTCGACTATGCCGGAAATCTCTTGTTCTCCGATCATGCCGACGGACGCGAAGAACCAGTATCGACTATTTGTGTCCTGCCCAGAGAAAGCGACCGTGCAAAAGTCATTTCAAAAAACAAATATTTCACCAACGGATTGGCATTCAGGGCCGATGCAAAAACCTTGATTTTTGCAGAAACTTACCGTCAGCAATTGTGGATTGGCGAGTGGGATGCCGAAAAACTGGAGCTTCGAAACGAGCGGCCTTTTGCAAAAGCCGGGAACGGTCCCTGGGGCCCCGACGGGATGGTTTTCGATGAACAGGAGAACCTTTTCACCGCAGTATTTAACGAGAGTTGCATCAATGTTTATGCGACCGACGGGAAACTAACCCAAACGCTCCCCTGCCCCGGAACCCGACCAACCAGTTGCGCTTTCGATCCTGCCGGAAAGCTGGGATTAGTTGTTACTGAAGCTGATCGTGGCGAAATTATTTCCTATCCTGAATTTAAGAACGGATTACCCATTTTTCATTAAACTGAAACTATGCAAATCAAAAATTTATTCAACCTAAAAGGAAAAACAGCGCTGGTTACCGGTGGTAGCCAGGGAATCGGAAAAGCCATTTCGCTGGCCCTGGCCGAATACGGCGCCAATGTGGTAGTGAATTACCGTTCGGGAAAGGCGCTGGCTGAAGAAACCTGCCAGGAAATTAAAGCAATGGGCGTTGAGTGCCATCTGTTGCCATGCGACCTTTCGGTAATCGATTCAGCAAAAACCATCGCACAATATCTGTCAGAAAACAAAATCGGGATTGACATCCTGGTACTGAATGCATCCGTCCAGTTCCGCAAATCGTGGAACGAGGTAACACCCGAAGAATTTGAATTGCAGATCAATACCAATCTTCGAGCTTCGCTTTTCCTTATTCAGGAATTATATCCAGCCATGCAGCAAAAGCAATGGGGACGTATTGTTACCGTCGGCAGTGTTCAGCAAGTCAGGCCACACCAGCAAATGATTGCTTATGCAGCCTCAAAAGTTGCGCAGGTAAGCATGGTTAAAAGCCTGGCGCCACAATTTGGACCAAACGGGGTGACTATCAACAACCTGGCCCCTGGAGCCATTGCCACCGGGCGCAACGAGGAAGTACTCCGCGACGAACAATACAAAAAGAATGTGGAAGCAAAAATCCCGGTTGGCTTTATCGGCGAACCGACAGACTGCGCTGCAACAGCCTTGCTTTTGTGTTCTGACGCCGGAAGATACATAACCGGACAGGATATTTTCGTAGACGGCGGTATGGGGCTAAATTTCTAATCTTTTCAAAATAAATCAAACAAAATCAATCACATGAGTGTCGACCAATACAAAAAAGAAGTCGGGATGATGAACCTGGAGAAACTGATCGCTGAACGCGAAGGAATTTCGAAAGCCACATTCCCCATACCAGACAAAGAATTGCTCAGCCGTTTCGAGCAACTTTACACTGGCGCAGTAAACGACGTTTTGCGCGAGTTTTGCCTGTTGGAACAAGCTTTACCCGGACGAATCCTGCCTTTGCGCGAATACCGCACCGTAGCCGGATTTGCTTTCACGGTAAAAAGCTCACCCAACGTTAAAATTCAGGGTGAGATGGAATTTCGCACCCAAATGCTCGACGAGATGAAAGAAGACGATTTCGTGATTTGGGATACCAGCCGCGACAGCAAAGCCACCCTGTGGGGCGGAGTAATGACAGCCACCGCCAAAGGCAAAAAACTGAAAGCGGCCTGCATCGATGGCGGAATCCGCGACACGCACCAAATCCTGGAAGCCGACTTCCCGGTATTTTACGAGTACCGCATTTCAAACGGAAGTCTGGGGCGCTGCCTGATTACCCACTACCAAATTCCGGTCAAAATTGGCGATGTGACCATCAAACCGGGCGACGTGGTTTTGGGCGACGTCGACGGTGTTCTGGTGGTTCCCCGCGACATTGCCTACGACGTATTAATTCGGGCTGAAGAAATCAAGGAAAACGAAAAGAAAATATTCGGCTGGGTTCACGAAGGCCAATCCATTCACGACATCACCGAAAAAGGTGGATATTTTTAACCTAACCCTTTTTTCTTGAAAAAAGCGGCTACTGGTAATCCAATAGCCGCTTACTTTTTATAGCTTTTGTAAACAAAATTATTTTCCTTTCACCAAAGCTTTTTTGCAATATGCCACACATTTGGAGACTTCTTTCACTGCATCCGAACCCTCAGGAATATTGTATTCCAGTTCAATGTCGCAGGTAATCGGCCATTTGTGTTTCTGAATCAGTTGAAGAATTTCAACCACAGGCGTTTCACCTTTGCCAAATTCCTGATTTTTATTGGGCTCGGCGGCTTTTGGGCCTGTTTTGTCCTTGATATGAACACTGGCAATACGGTCGTGCAGACGTTCAATCAATGCACAGGGATTTTTCCCGGTAGCTCCGTAATAGTGACCAAAGTCCAGGTTGAGCATCAGCATCGGACCATAAGCCAAAACTTTATCAAAGCTAAAATTCGGGTCGCCAGGCTGTCCATGATTGTGGAAAATCACGTACAGCTTGTGTTTTTCAGCAAACGGTTCCATGCGTTTGGCTGCATCTTCCGAAATCTCCGTAGTAATACCTCTGGCGCCTAAAATTTTGCAAACATTAAAAGCATAATCAAGCTCTCCGTCCGACCAGGATGGAGCCCCCATTTTCAGGATATCGATTTTTACGCCTTTGGCATTGAACATTTTGCGGATCGCCTTGAACTTGTCCATCGAAACCGTAGTA
>CAZUFW010000110.1:0-1822 GCA_964619895.1 uncultured Clostridia bacterium
AAATAAAATTTATTTTCTTCATAGGATTCTTCATCATTAGTAATTCTAAGTTTTTCCTGTGGAAACTCAAATTCATAAAGATGATAATCCCACCAATCCATAGCGAATTGAATTGTATCATGTAACCTTTTAAAGGTAACATCTGCAGGTATTATAACTCTCCTCCAGATAAGAGGATGGGAATCTATTAATTCTATTTTAATTTGATATGCTTTCATCTTCTTTAAGTCCTCCTAAAATAAAGCTTAATCCTATCAACTATTTACTTATCATGATTATAATTTCTAATTTATTTTATCCAATAAAAATAAACAATCTATTACCGCTAAAAAGTGCACACCCCATGAAAAATTTGCACCCGAGGTGTGCATTTTTGCAAATTTTATCCTGCTGTGAACCTATATTCGCTCCAATTTCACCACCCATTTCCCCTCAAAAAACAGCAAAAGCCCTTGAAATCAAGAGCTTTGCATTGTATCAAAATTATAGTTTTTATATGGTGGAGGCGAGGGGACACATTCTTCCATTGTCTCCAATGGTGCTGACTATATCTTGGACTTATTTAAGCCCTCTGGCGTATTATAGAAGCAAAATATAGTTAATAGCTTCTATCCTAGTGCTTCATGTTCCAAGTGGAATTTAGAAGCCTATAAGTCGATACAGGGCTGTTAAGTTTCCCTACATACCCCTCGGTATTGCCGTCGTCTTTAACGTTACGGTTTCACCGATAAAGCCAGATTTTCACTTATGAATCACTTCATAAGGCGACTCTTATGAATCGAACCCCTGTCCGAAAGCACAAAAACCCAAGCATCTCCGAGCGCAGTTAGTATTTTAACATTCCCTCTGGTGGACTCCTACTAACAGGATTCCACTTTTAGTAGCTTCATAATTTCCGTTCCTGTGTCAAAGCTTTCACAGGCTCGGGACCCTACTGTCGACGCCAGACTCTAAGCCGTAGGACTCTTAGGCTGACGAGCTGCAACTAGGCAGCTAAAGCTAAATTATTGTTATCGTTTATTATTTTTCCCAGTTTTTATAGAGGCACCGGGGTCCTCTGCTCGCTTCTTGAATCCCTGCTACCCCCGTCGAAATCCTTGACGCCCCCATGTTATCTGTATTTTTCCTTGAGGTGTTTTTCAACCTCTCTCATGGCATCCTTTTTAGCGATATCCTGACGTTTGTCATAGAGTTTCTTACCCTTTGCAATTGAAAGCTGGACCTTCACAAGTCCTCTTACCTGATATAAGGATAAGGGTATTAGGGTTAATCCCTCCTGGGATATAACGCTGTCAAGTCTACTTATTTGACTTTTATGGAGAAGTAATCTTCTTGGTCTTAAAGGGTCCTTGTTAAATATATTACCCTTTTCGTATGGGCTTATATGAAGATTATATAGATATATTTCCCCATTTTTAACCTCAGCATAGCTGTCCTTTAAATTAGCCTTACCAAGTTTAACAGATTTCACTTCAGTTCCAAATAACTCAATGCCAGCTTCCATAGACTCTTCGATAAAATAATCATGTCTGGCCTTGCGATTTTCAGCTAAGGTTTTAATTTCTGATTTCATATCATCACCACATACTCATTCTAGAGAAATTATTATATCATACTTTCTCATAGAGTCAATATATCATATTTTAGCAGCACTGTCAAAGACAACGAATCTTAATCTAATCTTTAAGTTCATCACTAATATTATATAGCTAGAGTATATTCTATGTAAACATGAATTATTATACTGTTTTATATCTATTACCCATTTAATAATAAATACGGGTTACCTTGAATATCCCCTTAGTATAATGGTACTAAGGGG
>CAZUFW010000110.1:1832-3171 GCA_964619895.1 uncultured Clostridia bacterium
AGCATTCAATTAATTTACATTTCAAATGTAAACAGTATTCTAGAGTGATAACTCCGCTGGCTGGCCTTCTGTTACTATTTGGAGTTCCTCAAAGGTAACTGGAATTGCAGAATGTGCAGTTCCAGCTGCCATATAGACCTTATCAAATCTTTTCATACTTTCATCGAGATAAATATTTATTTTCTGTGGTAGCTCTATAGGGCATACCCCTCCTGCTGGATAACCGGTTATTTCAAAGGCTGCCTCTGTGGGTGCAAATTTAACCTTCTTTACTCCAAGGATCTTTTTTAGTTTTTTTGTATCTGTTTTCATATCACCTGAGGTTACAACAAGAACCGGCCTCTCGTCTGCTAAAAACAGCAATGTTTTTGCTATTTGTCCAACCTCTACTCCCAGTGCTTTTGCTGCAAGCTCACTGGTTTTTGTACTTTCCTTAAACTCAATTACCCTTAAATTCAAATTAAAGGTATCAAGATGTCTTTGAATCTTAATATGTATAGGATCCATTAGAACTTCATTAATTTTCTCTTCCAATACCATTTTCCTCCTGTAATATTTATTATAATTATACAATTCTATAATTATATATTCTATAAATTTTGTCAATTTCCTTCATGAAAAAAGCCTGAGTTTTACTCAGGCTTTACTTCTAGTTTTTCATTTTCCTCAGCCTCAATGGCAAAGTCAATTGTTCTCGTATCTATATCAGTCTTTGTAACCTTAATGGTTATGGTATCACCAAGTCTATATACCTTTTTGCTTCTTTCGCCAACTAATGAAAAATGCTTTTCATCGAATATATAATAATCATCAACCATGTTACTTATGTGAACAAGTCCTTCAATGGTGTTTTCAAGCTCTACAAACATTCCAAAATTAGTTACTGATGAAATTATGCCTGGATATACATTTCCTATTTTGTCAGACATGTATTCAACCTTCTTTAAATCATCAGTTTCACGCTCTGCTTCCTGTGCTACCCTCTCCATATCACTTGACTGTTTTGATGCTTCAACTACATACTTCTTAAGTTTCTTCTCTCTGTTTTCATCAATTTGATGTTTAATAAATTCCTTTATTATTCTATGGATAGCGAGGTCTGGGTACCTTCTTATAGGTGATGTAAAGTGACAGTAATATTTAGCCGCAAGTCCAAAGTGTCCAGAGCATTCTGGCGCATATCTTGCCTGTTTTAGGGATCTTAAAAGGAGTGTACTTACAACCGTTTCCTCTCTCTTTCCCTTAACCTGGGCTAATAAATCCTGCAGAGTCTTCGGGTGAACATCCTTTGTAGCTCTTATAAAATACCCCAGATTGTGAACAAACTCACCAAAAACAG
>CAZUFW010000111.1:0-3110 GCA_964619895.1 uncultured Clostridia bacterium
AGCACAGTTTCCACATCCTGTACAATCTAATGGAGAAATTTGCATACGGAATCCAATTTCTTCTAATCCTTTTCCTGTAGCCTTTATTGTTTCAAATGTTTCTGGTGCATTTTTCTTTTCTTCTTCATCTAATAAGAATGGTCTAATAACTGCATGTGGACAAACAAATGAACATTGGTTACATTGGATACAGTTTTCTTTAATCCAATGAGGTACATCTACTGCAATACCACGTTTTTCATATGCTGATGTTCCATGTGGGAAGGAACCATCTTCTCTACCAACGAAAGTACTTACTGGTAGATCGTCTCCTTCTTGTCTATTCATTGGGATTAATACTTTTTCAATGAATTCTGGTACTTCTTTAGTATCCTTTACAGCTTCATCTTTTTCATTTTTCCATGATGCTGGTACATCTATCTTAACTAAAGCATGAATACCTTTTTCTACTGCTTCATAGTTCATATTAACAATTTCATCACCCTTAGTACCATAGTCAGCAACTATAGATTTCTTCAAGTGTTCAATTGCTTCGTCTAGTGGTAGTACTTCTGATAGTTTAAAGAATGCTGATTGCATTATCATATTAGTTCTTCCACCTAGTCCTATTTCCACAGCTATCTTAGTAGCGTCAATTGTATAGAAGTTTATATTATGTTCTGCAATATATTTCTTCATTGATGCTGGAAGATTTTTGTCTAGTTCTTCTGGGCTCCAAGTACAGTTTAGAAGGAATGTTCCTCCATCTTTTAATCCTTTAAGTAAATCATATTGATATACATAGGATTGTTTTGAGCAGGATACGAAGTCTGCATCTGTGATTAAATAAGTTGATTTAATTGGTTTATGTCCAAATCTTAAGTGAGAAATAGTAACTCCACCTGATTTTTTACTGTCATATGCAAAATATCCTTGAGCATACATATCAGTATCGTCACCAATGATTTTTATAGCTGATTTGTTAGCTCCAACTGTTCCGTCAGAACCAAATCCCCAGAATTTACATCTAATTGTTCCTTCTGGTTCAGTTTTTATAACTTCTTTAATATCTAATGATAAATTAGTTACATCGTCTACTATACCAATAGTAAATCTATCTTTTGGTTGATCAGCTTTTAAGTTTTCATATACAGCTAATATTTGTGATGGAGTAGTGTCTTTTGAACCAAGTCCATATCTTCCACCAACGATAACTGGTCTTATATCTGAATCATAGAATATGTTCTTAACATCTAAGTGTAGTGGCTCAGCAATAGCGCCTTTTTCCTTAGTTCTATCTAATACTGCTACTTTCTTCACTGTCTTAGGTAATACATCAAAGAAGTATTTTGGTGCAAAAGGTCTATATAGATGAACTTCAATAACTCCTACTTTTTCACCTTTTGCCATTAAGTAATCTATAGTTTCTTCTATAGTTTCAGTAACTGAACCCATAGCAACTATTATTCTTTCAGCTTCTGGATGTCCATAGTAATTGAAAGGTTTGTAGTCTCTACCAGTTATTTTATTTATTTCGTTCATATATTCTACTACTACATCTACTACCTTTTCATAGTATGGGTTAGCAGCCTCTACAGCTTGGAAATAAATATCTGGGTTTTGTGCAGTACCCTTTGTATATGGTTTTTCTGGATTTAATGCTCTTTGTCTAAATTCATTAAGTGCATCATAATCTACTAATTTTTCTAGATCTGCATAGTCCATTACTTCAATCTTTTGTATTTCGTGAGATGTTCTAAATCCATCAAAGAAATGTAAGAAAGGAACTCTTCCTTTTATAGCTGAAAGATGTGCTACACCTGCTAAGTCCATAGTTTCTTGAACTGAACCTGAAGCAAGTAAAGCAAATCCAGTTTGTCTAGTTGCCATAACGTCTTGGTGGTCTCCAAATATACTAAGCGCATGTCCTGCTATAGCTCTTGCTGTAACATGGAATACTGCTGGAAGTAATTCTCCTGCCATTTTGTACATATTTGGAATCATAAGTAATAAACCTTGTGAAGCTGTAAAAGTAGTAGTTAATGCACCTGCTGATAAGGAACCGTGTACTGCTCCTGCTGCTCCTGCTTCAGATTGCATCTCTGTAACTAATACTTCTTGTCCAAATATATTTTTTCTGTTATTGGCAGACCATTCGTCTACTAATTCTGCCATTGTTGAAGATGGTGTGATAGGATAGATTGCAGCTACATCAGTAAAAGCATAAGCTACGTGAGCAGCAGCAGTATTTCCATCCATGGTCTTCATTATTTTTGCCATATATAAGCCTCCTTTTTATTATAGAACTATTATAATTTGTAGAAATTTTAACATTTTGTCAATTAAAATAATGTAATTTATGACACTCTGTTTATATTTAAGTATATGAAATATTGGAACGAAAGTCAATCTCTGAAAGGTTTAAAATTAAATACAGACAATTCTCATTATTCTTTCATTTGATTTGTTTATATCAATCTAATTTCATATTAGAAGCCTCTTTTTGGAATAATCATGCAAGCTATGATATATGCTATTATTCCTGGAAATGCCACAGTAAAAATAGATAATAATACCCATGCCAGTCTTATTAAAGTAGAATCAACCTCAAGATATTCTGCAATACCCCCACATACACCACATATTTTTTTATCAGTATCTGATAAAAATAATCGTTTCATCATTTTTCCTCCTTTTTCCTATTAAAATGATTATATAATTCCTCTGCTACTAATTTATTCATACCTTTTACTTCTGCCAATTCATCTATTGATGCATTCTTAATTCGGTTTATACTCTGAAAATGCTTTAAAAGTTCAACTTTTCTTTTTTCTCCTATTCCTTTAATATCATCTAATTCAGATTTAAACATTTTTTTAGACCTAAGAGACCTATGATAAGATATAGCAAATCGATGTGCTTCTTCTTGAATCTTATATATTAATCTAAAGCCTAAAGTATCTTCATCTAATCTAATCTCTTTATTATTATATATTATTCCTCTAGTCTTGTGAAAATCGTCTTTTACAAGACCACATACAGGAATATCTATATTTAAATCTTTCAATACCCTTAATGCCACATTTACCTGGCCTTTGCCACCATCCATCATTATTAAATCTGGAAAATTA
>CAZUFW010000112.1:0-3010 GCA_964619895.1 uncultured Clostridia bacterium
TCAATGCTATTATCTGTGGATGCATTATCTACAATTATTATTTCAAAATCTTCATACTCTTGTGAGTATAAAGATTTTAAACAAATATCTAAAAACTTTTCTCCATTGTAGTTTGGAATTACAATACTAACCTTCATATTATCACCGTTTGAGTATCTTTTTCAGCTTATTTTTAACCCTAACATAATAGTACTTTACCTTCTTAGCTATACCATCTTTATAAAATATTTTCACCTTAAGTTTTTTGTCTTGAGATATATATGGATTTTCACAAAATTCTCTCAAATCATTAACTGCATTTTTCCACTTATAGGCTTCTTTAAGGCTTTCTATATTTTCCTTACATTCTTTATATAATTCTTTATCGTCAAGAAGTTTTACTATAGCCTCTGCTAATCCTGCTGCATCCCTTTCTTCATGACAAGAGCCTATGTTTTCTCTTTGCACCATTTCTGCCATAAAGTCTCCTTTAGTAAGCACCATGGGAAGATCACACCAAAGATAATCCAATATTCTAGTTCTAAAGGAATACCTGGTTTCAAGGTTATTAAAGTAAGTACTAATACCTAAATCGGCTTCCATAAGATAATTTTGTCTTTCTTCATAAGGAACCCAGTCATTGAAGAATATATTTTTATCAAATAAGTCATACTTTTTACTTAAATCTATACATTCCTGAGCTGTAGAAATATCCATTTTTACGGTAGGATGACCTATTCCCATAAAGAACAGTTTTATATCACTTCTTTTAGTGGAAATAATATACATAGCCTCTATAAGGGTAAGGGGGTCAAACCAATTCCATATGCCACCACCCCAAATAATAATTTTATCCTCTTTAGTAATATTTTCCCATACTCCTTTTAGAACATTTTTAGTCTTAACTGGAGCTTCATTGTTTAAGCCAAAAGGCACTACACCTATAAGCTTTTTCATATTTACATCTGCTATATAAGTAGCAGGATTAACCCTGTTTAAAGCAGCTAACATTCCCATCCAGTAATCTTTCTGCTTTTCACTGGCACACAAAAAGAAATCTCCCTTACCTAACTGTTCTAAAATAAGGTCAAGATCTGTTTCATGATATTCAATCCTATTGCTTAAAGATAAGTTTTTTCTCAGCTCAAGATTTTCTAAAGTTATAGGATCATATATGTCTACTACTATAGGCTTATTTATCCTTTTTAGGAAAGGATATAGCCTTAAGGCTATACCCTGCATTACAATAGAATGAACGTCCTTAGCTACGCTCTTCAACTTAGTTTTATCAGCTTTTATAACCTTAAAGTTAAACTTACTAAAATCCATATCAGTTTCCTTATTAGGTATAAAAAGTGTAACCTCTAGAGTTGTACTAAGTTCTTTTGCAAAATTAAAATATCTTATGCCTGGACCTGCCATTTTTTTTGCAACTATGTCCGGACTTATAAGCAATACCTTTTTCATACTTATTCCTCTTTATCTTTTAAATAACTTTTTAATTTTGTCATACATGGTTATTTTTTTTACTTTTTTCAGTTTTCTATCAAAATTATCTATCCATGAATTTATGTTGCTTATATTAGATTTTATTGTGTCTATATCCTTATAAACATTACCTCTTCCGATATCTCCTTTGTGACTTTTTATATTAGATACCATTGATTCAATTTCATTTATAGACATTTTTCCGTATTCCATCTGTGAATAATCCATGGGAAGCATAAATCCATTTCTTAAAGGTTTAGAAGAATAAATGCATTTAACCTTATAACACAAGTTACCACTTACATTCATGTTATTAATAGTTAATATACTATTATCAACCTCTTTATTACTCTTCCAAATAGTTATACAATTATTATTCTTTGCTCCTTCTGTTTCAATAGTAAAATAGAATAGTCTACCTTCTGAATTAATTATAGGATCAAACTTTATTTCTACCCACGTATTATCTCTTAAGTCACTTGCTTCAATTTCTTTTTCAACAATTAGAGTATCACTTAAACCTTCGTAGACCTTAAAAAATAACTTATGAGAATTTACCCTATCAAAAGTAGCTACCATAACATCTAAGCTGGCTAAATTAGGATATCTGCATTTAAATCTTTGTAGAACTTTTACCCCATCTGTTAACTCACCGATAATTCCATCTTTTTGTGTCAACTCAATGTCTGCAATATAGTTATACTTTTCTAAAAGTGGTTTTTTAGTAGGTGATTTGCAAAATTCTTTTAGCGGCTTAGTAACTACACTCCATTTGTAATTTTCTCTATAAGCATCAATATTTTTTTTGCATTCTTCATAAAACTCTTTATCATCGCTCAATTTTAACAAGGCTTGTTTCATACTTGCAACGTCTTCTACTTTTACCACTAACCCAAGTTTATTCTTTTCAACTTCATTTGCAAAAAAATCACCCTCTGTGGTTACAATAGGTAGTCTAGCCCATAAGTAATCAAGTATTCTTGTTCTAAAAGAGAATCTAGTTTCTAAGTTCAAGAAGTGGCAACTAACTCCTCCATATGAGTTAAGTAAGAAGTTCTGCCTATCATCATAATCTACCCAATCCATATTAAAGAAAACATATTTATTTATAATCCCTAACTCTGTTGCAAGTATAATAGCTCTGTTAGTCATCTCCATTTCTGGAACAGCAGGGTTAGGGTGCTTTACTCCTAGGAAAAAGACCTTTATGTCATCTCTTTCTTTTGATATTTCACCAATAGCTTTAATTAGAGTAATTGGATCGAACCAATTCCATACCCCACCGCCCCATATAAATACCTTATCTTCTGGTTTAAAATTAATTATTTTTTCTTTCATTGCATCACGAGTTTTAATAGGTTCTGTTTCACTTACACCAAAAGGAACAATACCTATAAGTCTGCTTAAATCTGAGGCATTATCATATTCTGAAGGAGTAACTTTATTTAATGCAGTTAACATACCTATCCACATATTCATTTGTGGATCTGAAGCACAAATAAAATAATCTCCTAATTCTAATTGTTCGTTTTGAACCATTAAG
>CAZUFW010000113.1:0-2983 GCA_964619895.1 uncultured Clostridia bacterium
AGAAAATGTACTTCAGCATGGATACGATGGAGAATGGTTCCTTAGAGCTTATGATTTCTATGGCAACAAGGTTGGAAGTAAAGAAAATGAAGAGGGACAAATATTCATAGAATCCCAAGGCTGGTGTGTAATGGGTGGTATAGGAGTTAAAGAAGGATTAGCAGAAAAAGCTCTTAACTCAGTAAAAGAAAGGCTTGACTCAAAATATGGAATAGTTCTAAATAATCCTGCTTACACAAAATATCATATTGAACTAGGCGAAATTAGTACTTATCCTCAAGGTTATAAAGAAAATGCAGGTATATTCTGTCACAATAATCCGTGGATAGCCTGTGCAGAAACAGTAATTGGACGAGGAGATAGAGCTTTTGAAATTTACAGAAAAATAGCCCCAGCTTATCTTGAAGATATTAGCCAAATACATAAAACAGAACCTTATGTATACTCTCAAATGATAGCTGGTAAGGATGCAGTAAGATATGGAGAGGCTAAAAATTCATGGCTAACTGGTACAGCTGCATGGAACTTTATAACAATTTCCCAATGGATATTAGGTATAAAGCCAGAATATAAAGGCTTAATGATTGATCCATGTATGCCTTCACAGTGGGATGGATATACCGTTACAAGAAAATATAAAGATGCACAGTATGTTATTACTATTAAAAATCCTAATCATGTGTGCAAGGGAGTAAAGCAGCTTACTGTGGATGGAACAGTGTATGATGGAAATATAGTTCCAGCATTTAAAGATGGCAAAGTTCATAAAGTAGAAGTTGTTTTGGAATAGAAGAGGTTAAGATTAATAGCAGCTTTATTATTTGCGTATTAATAACATGTAATATATAAACTAGATGAACCATTTCAAGCTACACAAGATTAATATTAGATTATTGGAACAGTTAGGAGATTTCTGAAATGAGTAAGAAACCAAATTTTATATTTTTCTTCCCAGATGAAATGAGAGCAGAAAGCGTTTCATGCTACGGACATCCCTTTGTTGAGATGCCCAATTATGACAGACTAGCACAAGAAGGGGTAAGATTTGATCAGTGTTTTGTGCAAAATCCAGTATGTTCCCCTTCTAGATGCAGTTTAATGACAGGTCAATACCTTCATACTCAAGGACATAGAACTTTATGGCATCTATTAAGGCCTCATGAAGAGAGTTTATTTAGGTATTTGAAAAATGATGGCTATGATATAGCTTGGTTTGGGAAAAATGACTTGTATTCACAAGAGTATCTCAAAGAAATTCTCGGTGAAGAGGAATTTAATAAAAGACATAAAGCAGAACAACCTGCTAAAATAGGTAAAGCGAATGAAAACCCCTATAACCTAGAGGATAATGAAGTTTATAGCTTTATGTATTCACCACAAGAAGACAGTGAAGATGGGAAGGTTCAGGAAAAGAATGTAAAAAAAGCCATAGAGTTTCTAAAAGAAAGAAAAGATAATGATAAACCTTTTATGCTTTTTTTACCAATAGGATGCCCTCATCCACCTTATCGTGCACCGTTAAGTTATCACAATAAGTACAATAAGCATCAGATCGGAGATTTAAGGCCATCAGATTTAGAAGGAAAACCTTCTTTCCATAAGCTAATTCGTAAATATAGAAAGCTAGAGAATGTTTCGGAAGATTTTTTAAAAGAAATTCAAGGGGTATATCTTGGGATGAATAGTTATGTGGATGCAATGTTAGGAGAAATAATGGAGACTGTAAAAGACGGTGCTTTAGATGAAAATACAGTTATTATAGTATCCTCAGACCATGGTGACTGGGCAGGAGATTATGGATTAGTAGAAAAGTGGCCAAATGCAATGGATGACACAATAGTTAGAGTTCCGCTTATAATAAAAATGCCAGAAAATAAAGCTGGACATGTGGTTAAGGAACAGGTAGAACTATTAGACCTAATGGCAACTGTATTAGAAATATCGGGAATAGAGGCAAAGCATACACATTTTTCTAAATCCTTATTACCACAATTAAAGGGAGAAGCTGGAGATCCTAATAGAGCTGTTTTCTGTGAAGGAGGATATGACCTTCAAGAACCTCATTGTTTTGAAGGGTATTCAGAAAGAGACATGGTGCTAAAGAGTGAGGGGCATATTTATTACCCAAAAGCTAAACAACAGCAAGAGCATCCTTTTAGTGTATGCAGAACAGTAATGATTCGAACCTTGAATTATAAGCTGGTAAAAAGAACGGAAGATATTAACGAATTCTATGATTTAACCAAGGATCCTAAAGAGCTTAATAATGAGTATAATAACAGTACTTATAAGGATGTAATTAGTGACTTGGAATCAAGATTAATTAATTGGTACATGAGAACTTCAGATACAGTACCTAGGAATGATGATCTAAGAGGATTCTAAAAAATACTGAAAATATATGGAGCTGCTGCAAAGTTAATGCTACATTGAATTTACAATTTATAATATTTATTTAATCTTATACATTAAAAAGCATGATTTTAGTTTTTTTAATAAAGATTGTAAATGAAATATATGTGCATTATGCAACAGCTCTATATATTTATATTAGGATAAGTTGGAGGGGTGTATGGATAAAAGTTTGAACAATTTTGACAATTATCAGTATTATCTTAAGAATAATAGGTTAAAAGTAAATATAGGAAAACCAGGTATGCTTTATAGAGGTTCAAGATTTGATTGGTCAGGATTCATTACCCAGGTAATACTGGATGATACTCATACTTTTTGTGTACCAGAATCTTTAGTTGTTGGACAAGGCACAGGGGGCTGTGGTTTATGTAATGAGTTTGGAAGTATAGATCCTGTAGGATATAATGAGGCAAAGCCTGGAGAGAAATTTTTGAAAATTGGAGTGGGGTTTCTTACTAAAAATGATAATACCCCATATAGTATAATAGGAAGATATGAAATAGACCCTGCACACTTTACCGTTGAAGTTAAAGATCATAGTGCAAAGTTTATTGTGGAACATAAAGAA
>CAZUFW010000114.1:0-2950 GCA_964619895.1 uncultured Clostridia bacterium
CTAAAGGAGAAGAATATCCTCTAAGCTCTGATGTAGTTATTACTTCACCCTTTATTCCGTTTAAGCAGGCAGCAGAAGATTCCTCTATTTTTTTATAGGACTCTAGCTCAGCATAATAAGCTGTTTTTCTTATTTCAGGATTTTTTTCAAATGCTAGATTTCTTATTGCTGGCAATGGCAGTTGTTTCTTCTCACCATTTAGTTCTATGTCTACTAAAAGAGTTGAAGTAATCATATTTTGAAGATTAGTCCAAGCAGTAGAGCCAGTATTCTTCATCTTAGAAATTATTATTTCTTCTTTTTCGCCTAGTAGATATTTTGCATTATTTGCTGCCTCTTTAATAATAAATTGATGATCTTTTAAAATATCTGATGCAGCAAATAATTCATCAAGATTATCGATGCTACCAATCCACTTTTGATAACTTACAAAGGGCTTAGTTAACTCTGAGTATTTAATACTTAACCTGTCAGAAATTTTTAGTGCTTGTTCATTCTTAGCGTCTACGCTGGCAGTAAGACTTGCATATGCAGATAATTTAGAATACAAAGCTGCAAATTCAGATAAGCACTTTATATATTCTTCTGCCTTTTTTACTGCATTATCTGTTGAACTAAAGTTTAATTCAGCCCATTCCTTTAACGCATCAATTTGATTATAGAACTTTTCCATATCTCTTTTGAATTCTTCAGATTCAAAGGATGTATAAAGCTCATTTAAACTCCACCTCATATCCATAATATCCCCTCCAAGTTATTTGTTTTTCCATATATAATTATCATACATTTTAATCATAATATTTTCAATGAAAATGTTTAGACACTCGAAATATAAAAATGTGCCTAGTTTTTGTCTTTAGGAATTCTATTATAGTACTATATGATTTTTTTGATATACTTATATATGTGATTCTTGATAATATATTTTTATATAGCAAAATTACTTTTGGAGGAGATAGACGTGCTTAAGGATTTAATTTTGAAAGGCTACGGAAAAGAACAGAAATATAACTGTGCAGAGAAAATATTATATGGAGCCAATGAAGCCTATAATTTAGGGCTAGATAAAGAGACTCTAAAACTAGCAGCAGGATTTGGTGGTGGTATGGGTGTAGAGAGCACATGTGGTGCCCTTACAGCATCAGTAATGGTACTTAGTAAGCTTTTTGTGGAAGATATTGCTCACGAAAGTAGAATCAAGGAATTGACAAGTGAGTTTTTAAATAAATACAAAGATGAAATGAAAAGCATAGACTGTGGCCCATTGAAAAAAGAGTATAGAAGTATTGTAAAAGGCTGCGACGATGTAATCGTAAAATCTGCTGAAATATTAGATGGTATGGTAATTAGAGAAAAAAGATAGAAATTGTATAATTCATATATAATTGTTTTTTAGCTTATGACAGGGATAGAATCCCTGTTTTTTTTATAACGAATAGGAAAGCTCTACTTTAAGTATTATTGTTTAAAGAACTTTCCGACAGTGAGTTTCAAGAAAAGCTTCCTTGATTTTAATGCTTCGATAGAAGCTTTTTTTATTTTTAAAAAAAACTATTGACTATACCTGAATATTAGTGTACTATGTAATTAATACAGTAACACATAGAAACTTTTATTATATAGGAGGTGCAAAATGAACGTAATATTTGATGACAAGATACCTATTTACTTGCAAATTATGAATTTTATAAAAGAAGAAATCATCACAGGAAAGCTGAAAGGAGGAGATAAATTGGTTTCAGTAAGAGAGCTTTCACAACAACTTAAAGTCAATCCCAATACTGTACAAAGGGCTTATCAAGAGCTCGAAAGAGAAGGATTAACTTATACGCAAAGAGGTATGGGAAACTTTGTTTCTGAAGATAAAAGCCTAATATTAAAATTAAAAAAAGAAATGTCAAAGGATATTTTAGATAACTTTATTGATGGCATGATGAAGCTAGGATTTGATTCATTAGAAATAGCATCACTAGTAAATGAAAGGCTTAAAAAGGAGGGAAAATAAATGGCTGCAATACTTGAGGCTAAAAATTTAAATAAAAGTTACTTTAATAAAAATGCATTAAACAATGCAAATCTTACATTAGAGAAGGGAAAGGTATTAGGTTTATTAGGACCTAATGGAAGCGGCAAAACTACTTTTATTAAAATTGCTGCAGGCATACTTAGACCATCATCAGGAGAATTACTAATAGATGGTAATGTGCCAGGAGTTTATACTAAATCTATAGTATCTTATCTACCAGATAAAAATTTCTTATATAAATGGATGAAGGTAAAGGATGCAATAAACCTATTCAAAGATTTTTATCAGGATTTTGACTATAAAAAATGTGAAGAGTTACTGCAATTTATGAAGCTTGATAAAGAAATGAAAATAACAGAACTATCAAAGGGAATGCATGAGAAGCTTAATCTAACCCTTGTTCTTTCAAGAAAAGCGAAACTATATATACTAGATGAGCCAATAGCAGGTGTGGACCCAGTAGCAAGGGAAAATATATTAGACGCCATTATAAATAACTACAATGAGGATAGTTCAATGATTATCACTACTCATTTAGTAAAGGAAATCGAAAGACTATTTGACGATGTAGCTTTTATTTCCAATGGAGAGATAATATTATCTGGAAACGCAGAGGAACTAAGGACAGAAAGAGGAGTTTCCATAGATGAGCTTTACAGGGAGGTGTATAGATAATGAAAAATCTATTAAAATATGAGATAATGGGAAGCTATAAAAATAATTTAATGCTAATAGCAATAGATTTAATAGTAAATATAGCACTAATATTAACTGCATATAAGTTTAATGCATTTATACCAAACTTTGTAATCATGACAATTCTGAATATTGGGGCTTTCTTTATAATGCTTGCTTTTAACATAAGCTCGTTTGTAAATGAGCTTTATGATGACAGAGGATATTTAACATTTACTCTTCCCATTA
>CAZUFW010000115.1:0-2754 GCA_964619895.1 uncultured Clostridia bacterium
GGAATATGTAATTGTTGGTACTTATGAAGAAGGTATGTTTTCATCAGATACATATAACGGATTTACTTATTTACAGAACTATGATCTAAATAATAAAGGTGTGTATAGTGTTTTTGTTAACTTAAAAGAAAAGAAGGATAAGATAGGGATTGCCAGCAATATAGCAAAGGATCTAAATTTAAATACTACCTCTGAGAAATCTCAATTTAGTATAAATAAGGAACTTCTTACTTTAGAAAGTTTTACTCTTAATAATATTTTAGATAACAAAATAGCAAATCAAATTGCCTTATTATTTTGCATTATAGTTGTTTGTGGGGTTGCTATTGTGTATAACAATTTTAATATTGCAGTAATGGAAAGAATGGAGCAGTTTGGTATTTTGAGAACCATTGGGGCTACACCAAAACAAATAAGAAAACTGGTTCTCAGAGAGGCTTTTTATATGTGTATTATTGCTATCCCCATAGGAATTGCTACTGGATATCTAGGACTATATAGCATATTAGAAGTCTTAAGAAAAATCAGCAATGTAGATTATACAATAATTCATGTGAAGTTTTATCCATTAAGTCTGTTAACTTGTATTATTCTAATAACAATAACTGTTCTGCTATCCGTATGGTCTCCAGCAAGGAGAGCAGGAAAGGTCAGTCCCATTGATGCAGTGAAAACTACTATTGAGATTAAGAATGAAAGAATAAGAAGAAGAAAATCCAAAGTATTTAGAAGCTTATTTAAATTTGAAGGAGAGATGGCGTATAGAAATGTAAGAAGAATACCTAAAAGATTCTGGATTACAGTTTCCTCATTAGTAATATCAATAACATTATTAATAGTATATGGCACTTATACAAAAAATGTATATAAATCTAATAATATGCAGCATAGCCTTTCAGAAGCAGACTCACGTTTTGAAAAAATAGATGGTAGTTTCACTGAAGATGATTTTGAAGAAATTGGCAGTATGGAAGGAATAGATAGGATATATAAAATTGCTAATAATCCTGCGGAGATAATTTTTCCAAAAGAATATGGAAATTTAAACTATGAAAAAGAAACTGGTAATCCACTTATGGTTGTAAAGGGATATGAGAATTATATTTACGCTGGAAACTCTATAATGTCTTACTATGATGACAATGCCTTTCAGGTTGCTAAAAAGTATCTAGTTGATGGAGTAATTGATAAAAGTCTTCTCAATAATATGGGGGTTATCCTTGTGAGGAAGGGTGATAATGATTATTCAAATTACAAGGTGGGTGATAAGATTAGTATTCCTAAAATAAAAAGCTATCAATGGGGAGAAAGAGAACAAAAATATAAGAAAGGTGAAGTCAGTGATAAGGATTTAGAAGCTTATAATATGAAAACTGCTATAAAGAATAATGAGTTTTACTCGTTAAATATTGTAGGAATAGTAAGTAATGATTTTTTAAATGAGAATTATACTCTGCAAGATGGTTTAAATTTAATTTTTACGGAAGAGGTTTATAAGAAGTTAAATGGAAATCTAGATAGTAAAGCTATACTCATCAAGTTTAAGGATAAGCAATCCAGAGAAAAACTTAACAATTATTTTAGTAAAAAGGCTTCAGAACTGGGTGGCAGGTATACAGATTATTATAAAAAGGCAGAAGAAGAGCGAAACAGAATTTTACAGGAGAAAGTTTTCATCTATGGAATAATCACATTAATCTCTTTGATTTCATCAATTAATATTATTAATTCAATAGGAATAAATATACTGATTAGAAAAAGAGAATTTGCAGCTTTACAGGCATTAGGTATGACTAGAGGACAGATGACAAGAATGGTACTCTTGGAGGGGCTGATTCATGGAGTAGTTTCTTCATTTATATCCATAATACTTGCTTCTTACCTCATTAGGATTCTCATGAGGGCAGAAAGTAGAGAATTAACATCTAATGTACCTATTGAAATTTTAATAATCTCAATAGGTGGGTGCATATTAATAAGCTTAATTGCTTCCCTTATTCCTCTGAGAAGATTGAAAAACATGAATATAGTTGAAAATTTGAAAGGTGAGTAGGATAAAAAATGAAAAAAGTCATGAGGAAAACCTTATGATATAATAAAAGTACAAGTTAAATGGGTCGTGCAGAATGGAATTTATACTGCATGACTTTATATTAATTTGGAGCAAAGGTTAATTATTTATATTTTTTATAGAAGAGGTAACTGATATGTTAAACATACTTTTAGTTGAAGATGATTTTGCTCTTTTAAAGGGCTTTCAATATACATTAAAGAAAGAAGGCTACAACGTAATTTGTGCAAAGAATATAAAAGAAGCTAGGCAAGAAATTACTAATCAAAAGATAGATTTAGTACTATTAGATGTGATGCTGCCTGATGGAAACGGATTTGATTTTTGCACTGAGATAAGAGCGTTGGAATATGTTCCAATTATCTTTGTAACAGCTTGTGATGAGGAAGTAAATGTTGTATTGGGATTAGATTTAGGAGGGGATGATTACATAACCAAACCTGTTAGGTTAAATGAGTTAAAGTCAAGAATCAATGCAGTAATACGAAGACACTATAAAGCAATAAAACCAAACAGTGAATCAACTTCAAAAATCATAACAGGAGATATTACCATTGAACCCCTAAAATTTAAAGTTTATTTAAAGGATAATGAAGTTATTTTTACTTCTCTAGAGTATAAAATCTTATTATTATTTATTGAGAGTAAAGGAAATGTGTTATCTAGAAGCATGCTTTTAGAAA
>CAZUFW010000116.1:0-237 GCA_964619895.1 uncultured Clostridia bacterium
TAAGCTAATAATTAAAATATTTAAGGGATAATAAGTTGACAAAATTAGCTATATTATGTTAGAATGTCTTTTGTAGACCGCGCGGGGCGGGCTTAAACGCATAGCGTGCCTAGTTCTTACGGCGAGACTGGTATGAGGAGGTGTTTTTATGTACGCAGTAATAGCAACAGGTGGAAAGCAATACAGAGTTCAAGAAGGAGATGTTCTTTTTGTAGAAAAGTTAACTGCTGATGTTGA
>CAZUFW010000116.1:247-2715 GCA_964619895.1 uncultured Clostridia bacterium
GAGTCAACTATTGAAATGAACGAGGTACTTGCTGTTTCTAAAGATGGTAAGTTAACTGTAGGTTCACCATTAGTAGAAGGTGCTAAGGTTTTAGCATCAGTTGTGAAGCACGGAAAGGCTAAGAAGATTCTTGTTTTCAAGTATAAGAAGAAGAAAGATTACAGAAAGAAACAAGGTCATCGTCAGCCATATACTCAAATTAAGATTGAAAAGATCGAAGCTTAAGTTATAAAAAGTCCCTGATGAGGAGGTGTTATTGATGGCACATAAAAAAGGTGTGGGTAGCTCCAGAAACGGTAGAGATTCCGAGTCCAAAAGACTTGGTGCTAAGAGAGCTGACGGACAGTACGTTTTATCAGGAAATATTCTTGTTAGACAAAGAGGTACTAAGATCCACCCAGGTGAAAATGTAGGAATAGGCAAGGATGACACTTTATTTGCTACAGTTCATGGAATCGTTAGATTTGAAAGAATGGGAAGAGACAAAAAGAAAGTTAGTGTATATCCTGTTGAAGTTGTTCAATAGTAAAAGCACCCAATTGGGTGCTTTTTTATTGATATTATTTGTAATTTAGAGTATCATTTGCTTATAATGCCATTCTTGTAGATTTTATTACTCAATCTATACAGGAACAGCATTCCATCGATTTGTTCTTTAGAAATAATAAATTTTAATATAACAAATTGATATTACCATAAAAGGAGGTAAAAATATGAGCAAGGATTTTTTACAAGAATACACAGTAGAACAGATGAGGCTTCAACGTCATGAATTTATGAATTATCTTCAGGTTATCTATGGGTATATTCAGATAAACAGGCCTCAGGAGGCTGTTAATTATATAAAAGGCATTAATAAAAAAATGACTGTGTTAAGTCAATTATTTAATCTGGAATGTTCTAGTTTTGCTCTCCTTTTGCAGGATTTAATAATTCAATGCAATAAGTTTGGAATTGATGTTGAATTCAATACTGAAGTGGAATACATATCTTATGAAATATTTTCTAAAAATATAGCAGAAAAAAGTAAATTATTTATAACTATTAAAGACATAATAGTTAGTGAAATGAAAAATAAAGATAATAAAATATATATAGATCTTACTGAAGAAAATAATAGAATCAGAATATTATTTTCCAATAATGATGAACTTTACTTAAAGGGTTATGATATAAGCAATCCAACATTAATAACTGAGGATTCCAAATTAGGGCATGAGATAAATTACTATAAGAATTCTGATGATTTTATAATTATTTTTGATATTTATTAATATAAGATAGGCAGGTGATATTATGTTCGTTGATGTAGCTAAAATCTTCGTTAAATCTGGAAATGGTGGAAATGGTTCAGTTTCCTTTAGAAGAGAAAAGTATGTACCAAATGGTGGACCTGAAGGAGGAGACGGTGGAGACGGTGGAGATGTAATTTTCCTTGTTGACAGCAATATGAGGACACTTCTTGATTTTAAATATAAAAAGAAGCATGAGGCAGAACGTGGTTTAGACGGCGGTCAAAGCAATATGTATGGTAGAGCTGGCAAGGATTTAATAATAAAGGTTCCTGCAGGGACAGTTATTAGGGATTTTGAAACAAATAAATTAATTGCAGACCTTAAGGATGATGGACAAAAATATACAGTTTGCAGAGGTGGAAGAGGCGGAAGAGGTAATGCAAAGTTTGCAACAGCTACCAGGCAGGCTCCACAATTTGCTGAACCAGGTATGCCTGGGGAAGAAAGATGGGTTGTCCTAGAATTAAAATTATTAGCTGATGTAGGGCTTGTAGGCTTCCCTAATGTAGGTAAATCAACTATTTTATCTATGGTAACTGGAGCTAAGCCTAAAATAGCAAACTATCATTTTACTACACTTACACCGAATCTTGGTGTTGTTGAAATACCAGGAGGTAAAAGTTTTGTACTTGCTGATATACCAGGTCTAATAGAAGGAGCTCACGAAGGTACAGGCCTCGGTATTGAATTTTTAAGACATGTAGAGAGAACTAAATTACTTATCCATGTTATTGACGTTTCAGCCATTGAAGGAAGAGATCCCATTGATGACTTTAATAAGATAAATGATGAACTTAAACTGTATAACGAAAAGCTATCTAAAAAGCCACAGATTGTTGCTGCAAATAAATCCGATATACCTGGTTCTGATGAAAATTTTGAACTTCTTAAAGAAGAGATGGATAAGAAAGGAATAAAGGTATTTAAGATATCTGCTGCAACAAATCAAGGACTTAGGGAACTGATGCTTTATGCAGGAAGTATTCTTGATACAATAGTTCCTGAAGAGGAAGATGAAGAGGCTCACTTTGAACCACAAGAAAAGAGGTTCACCTATGAAATTTATATTGACGAGGATGGGACCTTTGTGGTTGAGGGAAGCTTTGTAGACAGATTACTTATGAGTACAAACATATATGACAGTGAATCACTTAAGTATTTCCATAAGGTCCT
>CAZUFW010000117.1:0-1471 GCA_964619895.1 uncultured Clostridia bacterium
CAGAGCAAGTTCAAGACTTTTATCCAACTCCAGGAACTCTATCAACTGCTATGTTTTATACAGGTATAAATCCTATAACTGGCGAAGAAGTTTATGTTCCTAAGACAAGAGAAGAAAAAGCTATGCAAAGAGCACTTCTTCAATTTAAAAATCCTAAGAACTATAACTTAGTTTATGATGCTTTAGTTAAGGCTGGTAGAGAAGACTTAATAGGAAATGGACCTAAGTGCTTAATAAAATCAAAAGCTGATAGATATATGGCTAAAATTAAAAAAGAAGAAGCAATAGCTAGAGGAAATTCAAAATCAAGAAAGTCAAATTCAAAACAAAATACAAAATCGAATTCAAAATCAAGTTCATCTTCAAAATCAAACTCAAAAGCTAAGTATGGAGATTTTAAAGGAAAAGGATCAAAGTCAAAAAGTAGCAATAGTAGAAAAGGAAGATAAAAAGTAAAACATATTATAATAATCCTATAGCCAAAGGAGAATAAGTAAATGAAGAAGAGTTTTAGAATAGATGAATTTATATTGAAATATCCACATGTAGAGGAAAAAATTAAAGATAATAATATAGATGTTGAAGTTTTAAAAGATATTTATAATGATTTTGTAGATTATGAGATGTCTTATGAGAATCAAGCAGATTTTATATCTAATATTTTACGTTCTCAGTCAATGATTCATTCAGTAAAATCAAGAATAAAGGAACCGGATAGATTAATAGAAAAAATTATAAGAAAAACTGAAGATAGAAAATTAAAATATGGTGAAGACTTCCAATTTGCTTTAGGGAATTATAAAAATCAAATAAATGATTTAATTGGGATTAGAGTTATACACATATTTAAAGATCAGTGGCAGGATATTCATGAATTTATAACTAAGACTTGGAAGGTTATTGAGGTTACTGCAAATGTTAGAGAAGGAGATAATACTAAGAAGTTTGAAGAACTTAATATTGAGGTTAGATCAAGAATATCAGGATATAGATCAGTTCATTATTTAGTTGAGTTTTATCCAACTAACGAAAAAGTTATAGCTGAAATTCAAGTTAGAACAATATTTGAAGAGGGATATGGTGAAATAGATCATAGACTTAGATATTCTCATGTAGAAATACCAGAAATATTAAAATCGAATCTTCTTTTATTTAATAGAATTGCAGGAAGTGCCGATGAAATGGCATCTTTAATTAATGATCTTAGTAAAGAATGGTTTAATAAAGAAGAAGAATTTTTAAAAATAATTAAAGAGCAAGAAGAAGAAATAGATAAACTAAAAAATTTAAAGTAAAAAATAAGCAGATTTGAATTATCAAATCTGCTTATTTTTTAATAATATATTACTATGTTATGAAAGAAGTGTATGAAGTTTATTTAATATTAAATAGTTATTTTTTCATTTATTACAAATTATATATTGACTAAATATAGATAATAATCTATATTTAAGTATGATATATATAGATA
>CAZUFW010000117.1:1481-2578 GCA_964619895.1 uncultured Clostridia bacterium
TCTATGTTTCATATATAGACGATTATCTATATAAGGAGGGTGTTATGATTAAGAACTATGAGAAGAATATAAAAATATTTAAAGCATTAGGGGAAATAAATAGAGTAAAAATAGTTGATATGTTAGCTACAGGAGAAAAATGTGCTTGTATAATATTAGAAAATTTTCATTTTACTCAGCCAACACTTTCTCACCATATGAAGGTTTTAATGGATTGTGGGTTAGTAAAGTGTAGAAAAGAAGGTACTTGGATCTATTATAGTTTAGATATTGGTTTAGCTGATGAACTAATGAGATTTTTAAATAGTATTTTAACTAATGAGGAAAAATGTATATGTAGTTCAAAATGTATAGATAAAAATAATGACTTTCAAATAGGGGAGTATAAATGAAGAAGGTAGATTTAACTCAAGGTAATGTACTAAAGGTGTTAATAACTCTAGCATTACCAATAATGGGAAGTTCTTTTTTACAATTTACTTATAACTTAGTAGATATGTTATGGGTCGGAGGATTAGGAAGTAATGCTGTAGCAAGCATAGGATCTTCTAGCTTTTTTATAGGGCTAGGTTATTCAATTGGTTCCTTAGTAGTTATAGGAACAGGAATAAAGGTTGCTCACTCTATAGGCAGCAAAGATGATAAAGCTGTAGAAGAATATATAGCATCAGGAGTTATATTAAATGCAATTATAGGTGGAATATATTGTTTAGCATTAATATTTTTTGGTAAGAACTTTATACAGTTCTTAAACTTAGATAATGCTATAGTTGAAAAAGAATCTTATATATATTTAGCTATAAGCGCACCAATGCTTTTCTTTTCATTTTTTAATACATTATTTATTAGAATTTTTAATAGTTTTGGTAATAATAAAAGTGCTCTTAAGATAAGTGCTATTGGAATAATAATAAATATAATTTTAGATCCTATATTTATATATACTTTTAAACTTGGAGTTACAGGGGCAGCACTTGCAACATTATTAGCAAACACAATAATGTTTTTACTATTTATTATAAAAGCAAAGTCTATATTTAATTTTAACTTCAAAAGTGGTATAGATTATATTAAGATTAAGGAAATTACAATATTAG
>CAZUFW010000118.1:0-2078 GCA_964619895.1 uncultured Clostridia bacterium
TTAATAATCCACAGAGTTATACAATAAAAACTGTAACTGTGACAAGCACAACTAAACTGAAGCAGAGACTGGCTCCAAGTGGAGGAGTTGCTATTAGTATAAAATAGATACTCGTTTCTTTAAATAAGACCTTCTAAGTGCATATTGGGGAGTATACTCTCCAATATGCACTTTTTTCTAATACTTCAATGGAATTGAACATTCTCAGTGGAAATTTATCAGTAATTGAATCCACCAGTATATATTAATAGAATTACCAGGCATAGGATTTGATATTATTTAAAATTTAGCTCTGTAATATATAAAATGAAGATTTATTCTACGCCTGATTTGAGCCATAGCTAGCAATGCTTTGAGCTTATTATCCCCAATCAAAGGAACTATCAGCTTCTCTCTATTCTACAAGGGATAGAACTAAAATAAAGACTCATGATTGTTGAAAATTCTTTATTCAACAATAGATATCTATGGCTTTAATGAAAATATAAGAATATCACAAGATGTAATTCCTTATTGCTTTAAAGCTTACAATAGGTAAAGGCGCCCCAAAAGCGGCCTTAGTTTACCGAACTAAAAAGTTGATCTACTAATATAATATATTTATCCAATTGCTCCTTAGTTAATGATTCTTCTTCTGGCAAATTTTTGTAGAGCTTAAAAGCCTTTTCTGTGTATTGCTCAGATATCATTTTATTAATAAGTACTACTTGCTTAGTATTCATATATATATTGTATGAATTGTAAAATATTGAAAATTCCTTAAAATACTTATGTATCGATTCAATTAATTCTAGTTTTAACGAATGTTCAGTATTGTTTGTAGAATAAACTTCTTCAAATAAAGAAGTAAATTGCTTTCCTTCACCCTGAATATATCTGTTAATAATATCAGAGGACGGATATTTATCATGGTAATAAGCAATAATATAATTGTATAATGAGTCACTGTAAATATTCTTAATTCTGCCATAAATTAAGCCTTTGTATCTTTTTTTCTTCTCGTATAAAGGTAATAATGATGTTATTGCATATAGAATTATTCCAGAAATATAGCTATAAGACATTGTTACAAGAAATCTATTGATTACAGTGATATTGTCTAAACTCCAATTTACATTTATTAGGAAGGGCTTAGAGTTGAATTCAACTATGGCAACAATATAGCTACTTAATACAAAACCTATAGCAGCAATCCAAATAGGTTTTAACTCAATTAATTTAAATTTAGGCATTTTCATTCTTCAGGAATATAGACTTCAATAATACAAGGCATCATGCTATAGCCAATATTTTTAGAAATAGCATTTTCTGCATCTTCTCTAGATTCAAAGGTGCTTTTGTAAAAAGATGCATAGTCATTTGTTAATGTACTGAAACAGTAAGTTTCCTTGTACTGATTAGATTTACAAAGATAACAACCTGTCATCTCATCTTTTACTAGGTATTTTTTCTCCATGTTAATAAAATATTATTTATTTGATTTTTATTTAGTCTCAAATACAACTATATATCCTTCATTCTTAATAAGTCTTTGTATTTGATGGATATATTTTATTTCTTCAGTCTTTATTGGCAACTGGTCTAATATCTCTTTTATATTGTCCTTGACACTAAAGGTTAATGGTGCAGGATGATTCGTCTTGATTATACAAGGCTGAAGATCATGAGTTTTCATTATATATTTAATATTAAACTTATCTCCGTCTGTTTCAAAGCTTACAGGCTTAATCTCTTGAGGGTCTACCTTTTTGCCTTCAATAAAGTAAAGCCTATCATCACTGACTTTAAGGTCATTGATCTTGGCACCATAATAAACGAAGTCGCCATCTTCAAAATCAAAAAAATCTTTTTCTTTTTTGTTCATAGTATGAATTTAATCTGTCAGCAACGTTGCTAATAGATAATTATTAACAAAGATTGTGCCTTACAAGAATTACGTCGCAATGATATATTAATACTTTAACTAGCTGACTTATTGGCAGATAAATTAATTGTTGTAATGAACTCTATTTACACTATTTTTGTGTTTGTATTTTAGATATAATATCCCGTTTCTTTCTTTACAGTCATGCTTCCAC
>CAZUFW010000118.1:2088-2565 GCA_964619895.1 uncultured Clostridia bacterium
GTTTTTAGATAATATATTCTTCGTAAATTAAAATATTCCAGCTCTGAATTGTACCTTAAAATATCTTTAGTTAATAAAAGCATTCTATAAAATTATGCCATGACTATACTCAGTGCATTGTAATGTGTCATATTGTCAATTATAAAGCAGATATACAATTATATAGGGGGAAATATATAGCATCGATAAAATCTTTTATTATAATATAATTATTATAAAGTAATAATTATATTTGCATAATACATCAAATATATAAAGCTATGGTAAGGAATTCTTTTATTACAAGCGGTTATTTGTCAGCAGAATACTTCTGTGACCGAAAGAGTGAAAGCCGGAATCTTATCCAGGAAATAACCAATGGAAATAATCTGGCACTTATTTCCACCCGAAGAATGAGGAAAATCGGATTAATTCAGCACAAGTGCTACTTAAACGTATGGAAAAGGACGAGAAGAATGAATCAGGGCGAAACAATAT
>CAZUFW010000119.1:0-2484 GCA_964619895.1 uncultured Clostridia bacterium
AATATGAAATTAGAAATACCTGTTGAAATAGCATTTGAATACATTAATTCCCACCTCACCAATATAGATTCACTTGTATTCTAAAAAATATTTATTTGTCGCCTAACGTTCCTAGTTTCCAACACTGAGAAGCTTAGAAAGCTCTTTTTTAGTTTCGCAGATGTAGCTTGTCTGTCTCTTGAAGCAAAGCTGGACGTTAAAGCTCATTCTTATCCTGACCTGGAAAAAGCCAGATTTCAGGCTTATAAAAGATGTAATATTTTCTTCAATTAAATCTCCCCTTTAATTAGTAAAATTAAAATTAGACCTCTTTACTTCAATGTTTATTAATTATATTAGTGTTTTGGAAATTCAATTAGTTTTTTTGTTTTTAAATATTATTAATTGTAAGCAGAACATTAATTATAATTCTATATCTTTATTAACTCTATTGTACCATAGTATACATATATATACATATATGTTATAATTAGCACAAATTTTTTAAAAGCTTATTACCAATTTTTATCAATCTGATATAAAATAAGATATTCATCGTAAGATAAACATCAATCTCAATTTTAAGAAAGGACTTAAAATCACTAATTGTTAGTTTAATTTACATACCAATAATGTTTTAATTCCAATATTATTCCATAATGTCAATATCCTTTTAGATAAATATAAAAAACACCCACCTTTAGGTAGATGCTTTAATTTCAATTATTTGTTTAATGACTGCAATTATGATGATTGCAGCTATTATTTATTGTAAACTCTGCCAGCTCATTTCTTTTTAGTAGCTCGATATTCTTTATTACTGTGTCCTTTTCAACTCTATAGACTTTAATTCCTTGATTATTTAGTTTCATTAATACTCCTGCACCAACTCCCCCTACTAAGATCACATCAACCTTTTCACCACCAAGGGCTTTTAAAGGCTGACACATTCCATGAGAATGGTTCAAATCTCCATTTTCAATGACCTTAATTTCTTCTCTTTCAGAATCATATATTAAGAAAATAGGAGCAGTGCCAAAGTGATTATAAGCAACACTTTCTATCCCTTTATTTTCTTCAATGGGTATACATACTTTCATTTTACTTCTCATCTCAACTTTTATTTTTTTGACAACATCTATTTTTATCTGATTTACATGTTGCTCTACACTCATTGAGTATACTTATACCTAACTTACAACTATTTATTCCATAATCATTATTCATTTGCTCAATAAATTTTATAAGTTCTAAAAGTGCTGGTTCTTGTAAGTCATAATGAACATAATAGCCAGACTTTATACCTACAATAATACCTGCATCCTTTAAAACTTTTATATGCTGTGATACTGCAGCTTCAGAAATATCCAAATGCTTTGCAATTCCTTTTGCGCATATTCTTCTTCTAGAAAGTATAATGTCTGCATAATATATTACTAGGATGTGCATCATAGTGAGTATGCCTAATATTCCCGATATAAAACCCAAAAGAAAACTAAAAAAAATCATTAGATTAAATTAAAAGCTCTGTCTATTTATTAGTCAGAGCTTTTATAGTAATTTAAATTTTATTTCTACCACTGTCTTATAATTGATACTTTTTTATTGGTAGCATCTTTTAATCTTACCTACTGCTTCTCTGTTTTTTCCTTGCTTCTATCTTGTGCTTCCCAGCTAATATACTCATCAGTCCAATACTTAGGCATTTCATATTCATATGGAATTTGTGTGTTATCCATAAGAATTTCTTTAAAATACTTATAAGTATCATCTACAAAAGGCTGCAATTCACCAAAGGAAGCCACTTTTTACCTCTAGATTCCTAATTAAATTATTCATAAATCTCTATTTTTGACTGCTTTCTCTTATTACTAACTGCGGCTGCAAAACTATCATATTATTTGAAGTTAAATATTCTCCGTTAGTCATTTTCAACAAAATTTCAGCTGCTTTTACACCAGTTTCGTAAGTTTTAAATTTTACTGATGTTAGTTTTACCGGAAACATATCACATAAAGCTGTATTATCATAACCTACAAGCCCAATGTCTTTGCCGATAATTAGACCAGCCTCTGTTATAGCATCGTATGCCCCTTTTGCAATAGCATCATTAAAGCAAAATATTGCATCTAAATCAGTGTTTTTTGAAAGCAATAGCTTCGTACTTTCATATCCTGGCCTTTCTTCTTCAAATGAATCTTCAAAAACAACCAATTCTTCCTTTAATTCTAAGCAAGACTCCATAATAGCACTTGAATATCCTTGATATCTTTCAGATGAGGTTGAATACATAGGTCTAGAAACATAAGCTATATTTTTGTATCCATTTTCTATAAGATGCTTCGTTACAATATACCCACCATAAAAATTGTTTGATATAACCTTAGGTGCATCTATTTCTGGTACACTTCTATTACAGAATACGAAAGGGATATTTTTTTCCTTTAGCAATTTAAAAGGAGTTATATCATTATTTCCCATATCTCTTTCTGTATCAATATTATC
>CAZUFW010000120.1:0-2422 GCA_964619895.1 uncultured Clostridia bacterium
GCTTCAATAGCAGCTTCTGCTGTTTTCTTATCCTTTACCTTTGCTACTTGTTTTCCATTAATCATTATCCCAAAGGCTGTATTGGCAAAGATTAAATATGTAATGGTTATCAATATGACAACTAAAGCCCCTCCTGTTGCCATAAATCTTTTGGTGTTGACCACTTTCATAGTAAATTTTTTATTGCCTGTGGCCGGCTTTATATTAAACTTAGACAAAGTCTTTTTTATGTCTAGCTTTGACATGCTTCCTTTGGATTTCGCAAACCATTCGGATGCGTGCTGTTTCAGGTTTTTAATCTTCTGCTTCAACTTAGTAAAATTATCTCCGTCTCCCCCCATCAATGCATCTCCTTTCTAACATCGCTCTTTATATTTTATACCATACAAGCTTGTTATTCAACCAAATATTAACGTAAAATTTTCCCTGCTTGTCTATATCATATTCTTTATTGCTTGAAACTATACCTTTTGGCACTATTTTACATAGTCAGGAAATGCAGCATCATATTATCTGTGTTATGGAAATCTCCGAATTGAAGGGTTTTGGAGGATATGAATAAAATTTTACATATCAGTATTGCATGTCTGAATCCGCTAAATTAATCTGTTGTGCCAGATGATAACAAGTATAAAGCTTCAAGGCTAAGACTTTGTAAGCTTGTATAGGGCTGCGTCAAAACTTTTCCTATACTTCGCTAACAAACTCTAAGCCTCTTCACAAAATACTTTTTTATCATCTGGCACAACGAGTTAAGTTATAGCAGCTTCAGACATGCTGCTATATCATAGAGATGAAATGCTATAAATTATTTGATTCTTGCTATCGCCTCAATCTCAATTTGGGCGCCCTTGGGAATAGCAGCTACCTGTACGCATGAACGCGCAGGGGCAGACTCACCGAAAAATTCTGCATAAGCCTCATTAACTGCAGCAAAATTAGATAGATCTGCCACAAAAATTGTTGTCTTGATGACCTTGCTAAGTCCTGTTCCTGCTTCTTTGAGGATTGCTTCGATATTTCTTATGCACTGACGCGTCAATTCTTTGATATCACCTTCTGCAAAATTTCCTGTTGCAGGATCAATGGGAAGCTGTCCTGATACAAAAACCAAATTGTCAGTAACAATCCCCTGAGAATATGGGCCTATAGCCGCCGGTGCATTATTTGTTTTTATACTTGCCATAATATATATACATCCTTTACTTTTTATTTTAAAGCATTATGCTTTAATGTGCTCTTAATCCAATGAACATATGATGCTATATAAGCATCAGCTTTTCCTGTCGGCCATCAAGGAAATCAACGGTGCCATCCTTGCAGATATCTTCTTCAAGGTACATAAATACAAGCTGGTCATCCCAAAGCTTGATATTGTCGGAAACATTAAGCTCCAACGCATAGCAGGTCTTATCTTCGATGGGCCTTTCTCCTGCGCCGGGAATAAATTCTTGTTTACCATACTGGCCTATTCTGGGGCCTGAGCCATGGCCGAATGTACCCACAGGATGGGTATATATCATAGGCTTAATGCCCTCAGCTTCAGCAGTATTGATAGAATTAAAGAATGCATCATTCCCCGTTGCACAGACTCTTATGTTTTCTCTCACTATATCCTGGAGCCTGTTTCCTTTAGCAAGAAGGTCCTCGAATTCCTTGGGAGCCTCTGTTTCTCCATCCTTGAGTATATAGGCCACCCATTGCATATCTGTATGCAGCTGCACATAAATACCGTTTATGCCTACATCACAGTGAATAAGATCCCCAGGGAGGATAACTTCGTTGAACATTCGCGAAACATTGCTGCCTTTGCGCTGAAGGTCAATATCTGGTCCAAACCAATAGAGAAATCCAAGACGATTAATAACATCACGCATGAACCACTCAATGTCAGTTGTTGTGGTTTCGCCTACTTTAATGAACTGTTTAGAGAAAGAGTAGTTAACGATATCATGTGTTATGTTGACAAGTGTCTTCATCGTTTCTTTTTCCATAGGTGAAATTCTCTGGAGCCAACGTACTGTAAGAGGTTCACCATCGCAAAGCTTTGCAGCGTTTTCTCCAAGAGCATCTTTCAATTGCTCATACATTGTGGAGGAGAGACCATCACAAAAGCCATCTATTAAGCTCCTGTTAAGGGCTATTTTTGAAGGACTGCACTCTTTGACAATTCTGCCGATGGCTTCCCAAACACTTTCATTTGTCCCCTGTACTCTTTCGTAAATGCTTTCCATCTCGGGAGAATATGAGCCTATTACCATTTTGCGGATAACACCGTTTTCTTTATTTCGATGGAAGGCCAGTATTCCAATCCTTCTTGAATCATACATATCCCACGGATATAGTGTTTTAAGTATGGGATCTTTGCAATTTTCTCTTGCTGCTATTATCCAGAAGTCCATTCCGGATTTCTCCATTGCCC
>CAZUFW010000121.1:0-2397 GCA_964619895.1 uncultured Clostridia bacterium
TGTTCGGTTTGTTCCTGGATTCCTAATATTAATCTCATTGAAAGGAGTCAATTCTATGGAAAAGAGATTATACAGATCCGATACAAATAAAATGATAGCAGGTGTATGCGGCGGAATTGCTGAATACTTTGATATGGACCCAACAATTATAAGGCTCATTTGGGTATTTCTAAGCCTTGCTGCAGGAAGCGGAATACTAATGTATATAATTTGTGCAATTGTTATTCCAAGAAAGAGCAGCTCAAATTACAATGATGGAAACAGCTCTCAGCCATAATGAATTAAATAATAAAAACTCCGGCAAACAGCCGGAGTTTTCTACTTGGCGGAGAGAGGGGGATTTGAACCCCCGACAGAGTTACCCCTGTGCTTGTTTTCGAGACAAGTGCCTTCGACCTCTCGGCCATCTCTCCATGTAGTGTCATTTAAAAATTATACTAGATTTGATTTTAGAAATCAATAAACAATATCTTCTGATGTAAAGCTATTTCCTTCTCTTTCTCTTAAAAAAGCTTTGCATTAGGCTTCTGCACTCTTCCTCCATAAATCCATCTATTACTTCAAGTCTGTGATTAAGTCTTGTATCCTCTGGAATATTATATATGCTATGGGCTGCCCCAGCCCTTAAATCATATGCACCAAAAACAAGCTTTTCTATCCTGGAATTAACAAGTGCCCCTGCGCACATGGGACATGGTTCAAGGGTTACATAGATACTGCAACCAATAAGCCTCCAGCCATTTAACCTTCTGCAGGCCTCATTTATTGCAAGTATCTCCGCATGGGCAGTGGCATCCTTTAGAGTCTCCCTTAAGTTATGAGCCCTTGCTATAACCTCACCATTTCTAACAATAACAGCTCCAACAGGTACTTCATCTAGCAAATATGCTATTTTTGCTTCCTCTATTGCAAGGGACATATAATATTCGTGCATAATCTATCTCCTTTAGACAGTAACTTCTACCAAATATATAAATATAATTAAACCCCTTGAAACTTAATATTTCAAGGGGCTTTTGGTGCGCCCAAGAGGATTCGAACCTCCGGCACACGGTTTAGGAAACCGTTGCTCTATCCTACTGAGCTATGGGCGCATATTTTTAAGCACATATACATTATATTTTCTTAAGGAATTTTTGTCAATTGTTATATACTTGAAGATAGCCTGTTAAAATAAAAATAGGGGAAAACCCCTAAATATATTTATTAATATAGTATTTACTCTCTTCTTTTTCATAAGCCAAAATGAGTTTATCAAGTATTTGGCTTATGTTAAGAATATCATTATTGACAACATAGTCATTTTGTTCAAGTTTCTTATTCATTATACTCTTAAGAATGTCAATTTTAAGCCGCAACAGTGACACTCCAATCACCTCTTTTTTTAAAAGGCCCTGGATAATTATGCAACTTATATTATATTTATAATTATACACAAATTTATTCTTAAATCAAGGGGAAAATGCATTTTTTTACATTTATATTTTTCTGCTTCAGAAAAGGATGATAGATGAAATATTTAATTTATTGCATAAAATAAGTACAAACCAAAAACATTTTTGCAATTTTTATTGCATTTTTTTGTGGAATCCATATTATTTTTACAATTTTAGTGTATAATATTAGTAAGGTTCAATTGTTTTTATAGGGTTTTAAGAGTAGGCTTTCTACTCAGAAAAATATTAGTTTAGGGAGTGGGGATATGAGAGTAAATATCACCGAAACAGTATTAAGAGATGCAAACCAGTCACTTATTGCAACTAGAATGAAATTTGAAGACTTCCAAGGGATTCTTGAAACACTTGACAAGGTTGGTTACTACTCACTTGAAGCCTGGGGAGGGGCAACCTTTGATTCATGCCTTAGATATTTGAATGAGGATCCCTGGGAGCGACTTAGAAAAATTAGAAAAAGCGTTAAAAATACAAAGCTTCAAATGCTTCTAAGGGGACAGAATCTCCTTGGCTATAAGCACTACCCTGATGATGTGGTAAGAAGCTTTGTTAAGCATGCTGCATTTAACGGTATAGACATAATTAGAATCTTCGATGCACTTAATGACTTTAGAAACATCCAGGTTGCTGTTGATGAAACCCTAAAGCAGGGCGCACATGCACAGGGAACTATTGCATATACAATAAGCCCCATACACAACCTTGAAAACTACGCTAAGCTAGGCAAGCAGCTTGAAAATATGGGTGTTAATTCAATTTGCATAAAGGACATGGCTGGAATAATGGGGCCGAAGGATTCCTATGACCTTGTTAAGGCTCTTAAGGATACTGTAAAAATACCTGTATTTTTGCACACACACAGCACCACAGGTCTTGGGCCACTAACCTATCTAAAGGCCGTCGAAGCTGGCGTTGATGGGATTGATACTGCAATATCCTCCTT
>CAZUFW010000122.1:0-2370 GCA_964619895.1 uncultured Clostridia bacterium
GAGTAAAAAAATTGCTACGGTTAATAATAAATCGTAGCAATTTTAATTCTTAACCCAAGGTCGCCTTTTGCTCATCCTTTATATATCCTACTATAGGAAGTTTATTTAATCTCCTAATGCTATGACACTTTTTAAAAGCATCTGTGTTATCTAGTCCTGCTTTAACTCCAAAATGTACTCCACTTTTCCATTGTGGTATAGCACTAACATCATATATAGTACCATTTATAGCAACATAAGCTGGTATTCCATTTTTCCCATTATATTTAGCTAATTCTTCTATAGTTAATTCAAGTAATCCATTATCTCTTTTCTTATTGTGAAATGTAACTTCATTCAAATAAGAATTTATTTGATTACAAACCTTGTCCATAACTTGTAATATATTTTCCTTATATTCTTCAGGATATGTTACTAGCATGCTTTTTAGTTTATTTAATTCAATAAATTTTTCTTCTAAGAAACCTCTATTGCTCATATAATCCTCCATAAAATGCTTCCTCAAATTATCTTATGATTTAAAGTTGCAAATGTTAGTGAATTGGTGTAAAATCGTAATAAACATTATATTTTTTATTACTGTGATGAGAAGAGTAACTATATGGAAGTAGTTTTAGCGAGTAAGGAATGGTGTAAGCCTTATACGAAGCCTTTAGTGAAGAACATCTCTGAGTTTCTAACCGAACAAGTGAAAAATGATCACCTTTTCCTTATGTTAAAGGTGTAAGTTCGACTAACAAAATTAAAATTTTTAGTCTCACTTAAGTAGACTTAGACGGAGTCAAACCGTTATAATTTGAATGGCATTATCTGTGTCAATTGAGTGGCTATTTATAGCAATTTGGGTGGTACCGCGAAATTATCCTTTCGTCCCTTTTTAGGGATGAGAGGTTTTTTTATTTTATAAAAATTTATCTTAGGAGGAACAATAATGGATAAAGTTAGTTTAGTAAAATCACTTTACAGAAATCAAGATGAATATTTATCTAAAGAAATAAAAATTTCTGGTTGGATAAAAACTTTAAGAGCATCAAATGCTTTTGGATTTATTGAAGTAAATGATGGTACATTCTTTAAGAATGTTCAAGTTGTTTTTGATAATAAACTTGCTAATTTTAAGGAAGTATCAAAACTACCTATTAGTTCATCAATAACTGTTATAGGTACTTTAGTTGCTACTCCAGAAGCTAAGCAACCTTTTGAAATTCAAGCTAATGAAATAGTTATAGAAGGTATGTCTCAATCAGATTACCCTCTTCAAAAGAAAAGACATAGTTTTGAATACCTTAGAACAATAGCTCATTTAAGACCTAGAAGTAATGCATTTTCAGCTGTATTTAGAGTACGTTCAGTAGCTGCTTATGCTATACACAAATTCTTCCAAGAAAGAGGTTTTGTTTATACTCACACACCTTTAATTACTGGAAGTGATGCTGAAGGTGCCGGTGAAATGTTTAAAGTTACAACTCTAGACTTACACAACGTTCCAAAAACTGAAGAAGGCGCTATAGATTTTAAACAAGACTTCTTTGGTAAAGAAAGTAATCTTACAGTATCAGGCCAATTAAATGGTGAATGCTATGCATTAGCATTTAGAAACATTTATACTTTTGGACCTACTTTTAGAGCTGAAAACTCAAATACAGCAAGACATGCTGCAGAGTTCTGGATGATAGAACCTGAAATAGCATTTGCTGATTTACAAGATGATATGGAATTAGCTGAAGATATGCTTAAGTATGTTTTAGAATATGTTTTAGCTGAGTGTCCAGAAGAAATGGAATTCTTTAATCAATTTGTTGATAAAGGAATCCTAGACAGATTAAATCATGTTATTTCATCTGACTTTGGAAAGGTAACTTATACAGAAGCGGTTGAAATATTAAAGAAAGCTGATAAGAAATTTGAATATCCTGTTGAATGGGGAATTGACTTACAAACAGAACATGAAAGATACCTTACAGAAGAACACTTTAAAAGACCTTTGTTTGTAACAGATTATCCAAAGGATATAAAAGCATTTTATATGAGATTAAATGATGACGGAAAGACAGTTGCTGCAACTGACCTTTTAGTGCCAGGAATAGGGGAACTTATAGGTGGTAGCCAAAGAGAAGAAAGATTAGATATCTTAACTAAGAGAATGGCTGAGCTTGGACTTAAAGAAGAAGATTATTGGTGGTATTTAGAGCTTAGAAAATATGGAGAAACTAAGCACGCTGGATTTGGATTAGGTTTTGAAAGACTAATAATGTACATTACAGGAATGTCAAACATCAGAGACGTAATACCATTCCCAAGAACTACAGGACAATCTGATTTCTAATAAAACAAAACCTAGTAAACAGCTTGTTTACTAGGTTTGTTTAA
>CAZUFW010000123.1:0-2232 GCA_964619895.1 uncultured Clostridia bacterium
CCCAGGCTTTACGTGGATATCGGACCTGCGCATTGCAGGTTTTGAATATCTTTTTATTACTTTTTTATGTGGTAATGTATAACATCAATAAAAATAGACATACTGATTTTTGCATTTAATGGGTTTGAATATAATTTATTGGAAGAGCGTTTTTAGATTCAATTTTCCATCGGAATGAAGAAAAATGTGTAGCCTTAGGGGCTACCTGAATAGTTATGTTTCATGATCTGATCTGATATGATCTGATATGATCTGATATAGTTTCTCTGTTCTATTGTGTAAGTTCTATTCTGTTAACCATACCTTCCGATATTGGGCTGACTATCATTTCCACCCGACTCTTTTAAAGAAGCTAATGAAGTATATCCAGCACCAATGCAAGGAGAGTTTGATTTCAGGTGGTAATCATGTTTATTCTGGTTCACAAAGAGCGGATCTACATAGATGTCGGTGGTTGATGTGCAGTTTCGGTAGTTATCTGCAGAGTTATTGTACATACAGTTATTTTCGAGTACAAAAGTATGTGTTTCAGGGAGATAATTGAGTGCTGCATATCCGGTCCCATCAGGATCTTTTGTGCGTTTCTGGGTATTTACAATAATATTATTGCGGGCAATTGTTGTATATCCTGTACCTTTAGGTGAAAGATCAGGATGATCTTTATAAGTAGGATATATGTGAGTACCTGTAGGATACATGTGAACAATTGCAGCATGATATACACAGTCAAAGATATTGTTTTCAATGAGGGTATCGTAAAACCCACTTGTTACTATACCTCCAACCCAGTCAATATTTGGGTTTGTACCGGTACTGTAAAAGGTATTGTGGTGGATATGGACATTCTGTGCCTCTTCCCTGGCATAAGACTCTGACCAGCCTATCAACCACATCCCGGGTCCATAAGTATTATGGATAGTATTATTATATACCTCCACATCGTTGACAACACCGTTGGTTTTTTCAATCAGAATTCCGGAGCCGCCTGCACTCCAGTGAAAAAATGAGTCGATTACATTATCATGGAATTTTATGTGGTTTGAGTTCAATACCCTAAGACCGCTGTCAGTTCTGCAGGTTATTTTATTGTTCCATGCTTCTACATTCAGACAATCAATGGCAAAGAGACCATTATGTCCTAATTTATACACGTTGTTATTGTAAAACTGAATATTATAACCACGATTTACTTTCAACCCTTCTCCATGTCCATCATGCATGTACATATCATGAATCTGAATGTCCCTGAAATTGAGGAAGTGGACCATATCGTAATATCCGAGTCCTTTCTTTTTGTCTTGATTATTGTCATGATTTCCGTCAATTTCAAATCCTTTTATAGTGACTCCATGGATTCCGGTATTGTTCATTTGTGTTATCAGTGGCTTACCCACTGGCCAGTCCGCTTTGTCTTTAAGCTTAATTACGGCTGTAGGATCTCCTTCCAGGGTCGTATTATTTCCAATGAAAATACTATCTGAAATAACGTATGTATTTGGACCTTTCAAATGAACGGTTGTGAACAACGGATTTTCTGCAATATATGCAAGAGCTTGATTTATCTCTACCTGATCATCAATTCCATCACAGGTGAAGTTTTCACTTCCATCGCCACCTACATAAACCGTCTTATTTGATGGTATGTATGAAGAATTGGACTATATGTTATGAAGAATGAGTATTCCCAGTGCAATCAAAAAAATGAGAATTAATATGGAAAATCCTATTTTTTTCCTGTTTTGCAGTACGTGCCTAATATATTTTTCGTTCATTTTATCATCTGCTTTCGATTACAACCCCACTTGGAAAGTTATTGAATGGTATTGTGTGAAACTAATCAATCAAACATGACTAAATAAATACACAATTAGTCCTTAGAAATATATTTAAGAACAATTATATACATGTGTTTCAATAGAAACGCTTGAACAATATAATGGTTTCAATTATTTGACTGCTAAATAACTTTTTGTCAATTTAATGATCAAGAAAGACGGAGTTTGTATATGATGTATTAAGTGAAAACTAAGCTTCAAAACTTAAAAAATTAGGTAACTACTTAACGTCCAAAAAGATTTAAAGTCAGTTTAGATTAATTAGGTCATCACTTTTTTCTTCTGGTTTTGCAATCGAAGAAGGAGATATTATCCCTATTTAACGGAATTTTTTGGTGAAACCGGAAAATAGGTAAATTATATTATTCATCAGGGAAAGTAATAACATAATGGCTAA
>CAZUFW010000124.1:0-2191 GCA_964619895.1 uncultured Clostridia bacterium
CTCACTCCTGCGACTGGGGTTCAAATCCCCATCGGAGCACTTTTCCTTTTTACAACCTTTTTCGTAATCTTTTTTATACCTTTTTAATGTTATAACTAGGTTTTGCAGTTGAACTCAAAACAGAGCAAATCGTTGAATTGATTCCCCTCAGATAAGTAGATTTAGGAGTATTAATCAGACTTTCCGCATATCTCGGATTATTATTCAGACATTTTTATTGGAAAACTGTAAATAATGTAACTCACTATTGAATTTTTGAATTTTTATGCACATTACTACTAACGCCCTGGACCATCACGGTATAGTTTGTGGAATTTTCGATGAACTTGAAATTGGAAGTATTATCGATGAAGTGTTTCCCAAAGTTGGGCAGCATAAGTTAGCTCATTCAATAGTGATAAAGGCAATGATTCTTAATTGCCTTGGATTCACTGACAGTCGACTTTACCTGTACTCTCAATATTTCGAAAACCTTCCAGTTGAAAGGTTACTTGGTCCTGGAGTTAGTGCATCAGATCTTAATGACGATGTTTTAGGGCGAACTCTTGATAAGATATACGAAGTAGATCCTACTCAACTGTTCATGAAACTTTCCATGAGAATGATGGAAATTGTGAACCTTAAGGTTATACAACTTCATTGTGATGATACCAATTTCAGCGTTCATGGAGACTATGAACCTGAAGACGGTAGCTCTGCCATAGAACTCACTTATGGTCACGCGAAAGATAAGAGATATGATTTGAAGCGTTTTTCAATGGGGATGATTGTAAACCAGTATGGTATGCCATTATTTACACAGGCTTATTCTGGAAATTCATCCGACAAAGAAACCATAGTAGAAGCCATGAAAAGACTTAAAGAAAACATAGAGTTCCCTGATGATGTTTATTTCATAGCTGATAGCTCTCTGTATTCTGAAGATAATATCAAAGCATTAAAAGACATGAAATGGATCACTCGCGTTCCCTCAACTCTGAATCTTTGTAAAGAGCTACTGACTTCTGATCTTGAGTTTAAACAGGGAGAAGACCCACGCTACTCATTTTATGAAACGATGGTTGAATATGGTGGTATAAAACAAAAATGGATAGTTGTTCACTCCGACGAGATGCATAAAAGAAAGGAAATTACGTTTGAAAAGAAAATAAAAAAGATAGTCAAGGAAGCTCAGAAAGAGCTTAAAGAGCTGAAAAAAATAGAGTTTGCATGTGAAGAGGATGCAAGAACAGCCCTGGAAAGATGGAAAAAGGAAAACCCTTACTGTTTGCTGGAAACGGTGGAGACCTCCACAATCTCAAAAAGAGAAAACGGTAAGAAGGGAAGGCCAAAAAAGGGTGAAAAGCTTGTCATTCATTATGTTGTAGATGCAAAGGCTATCAGGAATGAAGAAATCGTACAGCATGAAAATGAGTATCATGGTAGATTTATAATCGGCAGCAGTGACCCCAATCTTGATGCTGACGATATGCTGGAAAAATACAAAAACCAGAGTAAAGTGGAAAAAGGATTCAGGTTCATAAAGGACAAAAGTTTCAGGGTTTCTGAGGTTTATCTTAAGAAACCCGAAAGAATTGAAGCGTTGTCAATGATCATGGTTTTAACTCTGATGGTTTACTCGGTAGCAGAATGGAAGCTGAGAGAAAAACTAAAAGAAACAGGGGAATCAATACCGAACCAGGTTAAGAAACAAACTCAAAAGCCGACATTGAAATGGGTTTTCATGCTGATGAGGGGGATTACGGAAGTGGAAGTAAAAACGAAATCAAAAACTAAAATTCAAATTACCAACTTGGATGAAATTAAAGAGAAGTTAATAAGGTTAATGGGAAAGAGTTGTGAAAAATACTATTTTTGAGATGAGGGTATAAGCTTTTTAAATAAAATATTTCAAGGGTTTCAGATAGCATAAGTAGCGGATGCTGTTATATAATTCAGGAAATACCAGTTATAAAATTATGAAAAATATGGGCATAGTGACAAATTCAGTTTGTGCTGTGTTTAAGAATCAACTAATTTGCCATAACAAAGGTCAATTATTATTGAACAGTAAAATATGTAATAAAAATAATTTTATTTTTGTGGACATTTGCGGAATGTCGGTTTAATCGTCCGTAAGTATACCAATTATGAGATTTAAGAGATTTATTAGATCGAGAAACTTTTCTGAAATCCCTGTCACTTTAATCAG
>CAZUFW010000125.1:0-1588 GCA_964619895.1 uncultured Clostridia bacterium
TCGCCGTTTTTTTAAAATAAAAAAAAGAGGCTGAACTCTTTTGAGACAGCCTCTTACATACAAATGAATTCTATCGCCCTGTAAGGGCAATTTAAGTAAATGAAACAATTTATTGTCGTATTTTATCCTTGACTCACCCCACGTCCGCCAGCGTTCGACTGAGCTCACGCCGAAGTCGGACGTCCCCCCTCTCTACTCGTAGAGAGGGGCAAAGCGAGCGTTGCGAGCTTGGGGTGAGTCAATAAAACAACGAATTTGAAATACAACATTTATTTAGTGATTGTTTAAATTCAATTTATACATCATGTATTAAAGTTCAACCCTTTCAGGGTTGTTAAGAACGAAAAGTCCGAAGGACTTGAATTTGAATAACCTCCGGTGAAACCGGAGGCAAATAAACCAACAGATTTGAGAACCCCGAAGTGGGTTCAATATAAATTTATACAGTTTCTTTAGTTCGACAAGCTCACTAACCAACAAAAAAGTAATCAAAAAAGTCAAGGCTGAGCCCGCTTTGCACGATTTACAATTCCAGCTTCTTTTGTTTGAGGGCAGCTCCCATTTTCAGTACACCGGTAGCATGGCGGTAGAAATGGCCGCGCAGGTCTTTGGCATAATCGTTCAGGATATGGGTCCCCAGGCCATTGTAGTCGCCGCAGCGGAACAACGCCCGTCCCAGGATGATCTCGCGCAGGGCATTGTTGCGGGTGCTGGTATCGGTACCGCTGGCCGGCGTATCCTGAATGGCTTTCTGAATGGTGGTCATGGCATGACCGGTCATCCCGTTCATTTGAAGCAAATCGAACAGTGTTTTGGCCGGAAGCTCGCTGGCAATGGTTTCAAAAGCCACAGCCACAGCACGGAAATGTGAGAATTCGCTCTGAGGGGTAAGCATTTTGGCCAGACGAATAACCGACGGCAGCACTTCCTGTTTGCGCGTCTTTCCCGCAGAAATCACCAGGCTGTCGAGGTAACTCATGCTCATCCCGAACTGTCCCATCCCGGTATAATTCCAGCCTTTGTCCCAGGCCTCGAAACTGTCGAGGGCTTTTAGCAAGACATCCCAGCCCGCGCTGTTATCGAGCATTCCAAGGATTCGGGCATAAATCAGCTTTTCTTCCTGGGTAGTCGCCATGTTCAACTGATCGATGAGTGCGGGAATGCCTTTTTCGGTATCCCACATCACAATTTCAAGCCCTTCCAGGTTATTGGTCAGTTTTTTAGCAGCCTTCTGAACGTCTTCCATGCGGGGAGGATAATTGTCCTGATCGGTCAGAACCCGAGGGTCGAGACTTTCAATCTGGATCAGTCGTTTCTGGAGCGCTTTAATATCGACGTAACGGATTCGCTGGTTATTGGCAGCCGCCATGGCACCGGCCATTCCAACAGCATAGCCCTGGTTCTGAAGGCAGGGCTGCATGCGGATTACCGGCATGGCATCGCGGTGGGCCGAAGCGCCCAGACCGGTAACCACAATTCCTTCAAGTCCTTTCGGAAGCAAAGCACGGAAAGGCACATTGGCAACCACCTGTACGCCGCTGTGAGCCGGTGGCTTCAGCGCGAAAAACGGATCGATGGTAAACCCGTG
>CAZUFW010000125.1:1598-2126 GCA_964619895.1 uncultured Clostridia bacterium
TTATATACATCGAGCACCGAAATGGTAAAATCGCCGTTCATGCGGCGGCGTTCGCGGGTTTGCGGCAGTTTCCCGAGATCGAACTGATCCTTGAATTTTTCGCGGCCAACCACCATCGTCGTCCAAACGTCAATCATATCCGAGTCGTCGGTGAAGGTCCAGTCGGTATTGTTGTAAAAATCATTCGGGTTCTTTGGTGGCATTCCGGCTCCCTGGACAGCTACATTGGTGCCGTCGGTATAGGTGTAACCGGCTCCGGCAGCTATGGCAATGTCGGCGCTTCCGGTCGAGTCGATCACGGTGCGGGCAAGCACAATGCCCCGTCCCAGAGGAGTGGCCACCACTACCCCTTTCACCTGTTTATCTTCCACATAAGCGCCAATCCCGATTGCCCCAAACCAGATGTTCCCCCCTGCTTTTTGAATTTCTTTACGGAACCACTCGGTTTTCCAGTCGAACACCCATTCCTTGAGTTCTTTTTTCTGGCGCGGATTGTTTCCTCCCAGAGCCTTGACACCCTCGTCCACC
>CAZUFW010000126.1:0-1790 GCA_964619895.1 uncultured Clostridia bacterium
CTTTAATTGCCTTTGGAGCATTGTCTACTAATTCTTTAGCTTCTTTTAATCCTAATCCAGTTAATTCTCTAACAACTTTTATAACTTTAATTTTTTCTGAACCTGCACTTGCTAATACAACGTCAAATTCAGTTTTTTCTTCTGCAGCTGGTGCAGCAGCAGCGCCTGCGCCTGCAACAGCTACTGGAGCGCTTGCGCTTACTCCAAACTCTTCTTCACATGCTTTTACTAATTCGTTTAATTCTAAAACGCTCATTTCTTTTATAGCTTGAATGATTTCTTCTCTAGTCATTATTAAGCACCTCCAAATTTTCCTATTTAATTAAACTTCTTCAGATTCTTTTTTTTCTTTAATTGCATTTAATAAGTATGCAAGATTTGATAATGGAGCTTTGAAGCTTCCAAGTAATTTTGCGATAAGTACATCTTTTGGTGGTATTGAAGCAAGTTGTTGAACTTTAGCAGTATCAAACACTTCACCTTGAACAACTCCACCTTTTAACTCAAGTTTCTTGTAATCCTTTGCAAAATCATTAAGAACTCTTGCTGGTGCAGTTGGATCTTCATATCCAAATGCTATAGAAACAGGTCCTGCAAGTAAGCTTGTTATACCTTCATATCCTAACTCTTTAGCAGCTAAAACACTTAAAGTATTTTTGTATACCTTGTATTCCACACCTGCTTCTCTTAAGTTCTTTCTTAATTCAGTATCTTCTTCAACTGTTAAACCTTGGTAATGTGCTAACACAATACCTTCAGCTTTCTGCATTTTTTCTCTGATTTCAGCAACTTTAGCTTCTTTTATCTGTCTATTCTTATTCACTGTGTGTCCACCTCCTCACAGTTTAAACTGCATATAAACTTATATAAAAATTAAAGGTTTCTCCGTAGACATGGAGAAACCAATTATACCTCATCATATATTGGAACCCTCGGTAGGTTGGTTGCCCTTTATGCTTTCGCACCTACTGTCTACGGTATATTTACTTTTTCAACCTTTAAAATAATATCAAAGTTTTAAACTTATGTCAATATTATTCTAATACTTTTGTTGGATTTATTTTTATTCCAGGTCCCATTGTGCTTGAAACAGCTACTGATTTAACATATTGTCCTTTTGCAGCTGCTGGTTTAGCCTTTACTACAGCTTCCATTAATGAATGGAAGTTATCAGCTAACTTTTCAGCACCGAAAGATTTCTTTCCAATTGGAACGTGAACTATAGCAGTTTTATCTACTCTATACTCAACTTTACCAGCTTTGATATCTGCTAAAGCTTTAGCTACATCAAATGTAACTGTACCTGATTTTGGGTTTGGCATTAATCCCTTAGGTCCTAATACTCTACCTAATCTACCAACAACACCCATCATATCAGGTGTTGCAACAACTACATCAAAGTCGAACCAGTTTTCTTTTTGTATTCTATCAACTAGTTCTTCTGCTCCTACAAATTCTGCACCTGCTACTTCAGCTTCTTTTGCTTTTTCACCTTTTGCAAAAACTAAAACTCTTACTTTTTTACCAGTTCCATGAGGAAGTACTACAGCTCCTCTAACTTGTTGATCTGCATGTCTTGGATCAACTCCAAGTCTTAATGCTAGCTCAATAGTTTCATCGAACTTAGCTTTTGATGTTTTTACAGCAAGTTCCATAGCTTCTGATGGTGTATATAAAACACTTTTATCAATAAGCTTAACACTTTCATTGTAACTTTTTCCCATTTTTATCCTCCTTCGTGGTCTTAACGGTTTTTACCTCCCACTTATTTAATGGTGATAACTATTCTT
>CAZUFW010000127.1:0-1265 GCA_964619895.1 uncultured Clostridia bacterium
TTGCCTGGGCTTTTAAATGGGTTTTTGTACCTTTACGGGTCCACCAACCAGGGAGAAATAGCCCAAAACCTGCCTGGCTTAAATTCGCTGCACTTTCAGTCAGGAAGTGGTAAGCCTCTTTCGTATCAAGGGAATATCCGGAGGGGTTGGGAGCTTCAAGGCTGAAAGCGATTCCTGCGTTGATACTGGCAGCCTGCCCGAGGGAAGATAACAGAAATTGGCGAATGTTTTTCACATCATATCTTCTCAAAGGACTGCCCTTTTTTGGCTTCCAGGCTTCTTTTACGGGAATCAGAAGGCTTGGGTCTTCATATGGTTGGAGAAAGTAACGGACGTACCAGAGTTCTTCGGGAACTTCTATATCAGCTATTCCCTCCCTGCTTTTTTCAGTATCTATTCTCCCAACATCAGTTTCTTCGGATTCTTCTTTAGCAGCTGGTTCTTCCAGCCGGAAACAAAACCTGAAAGGTGAAGTAGTAAGTATTGTGAGGGGGCGCTGCCATTCCCGAGTTCGGGCCTCAAGCTGCAGGAGTTCTTTTTCATTTCCATAGATTAACCCATCAGGGCTTTGCAAAGCAAAAATCCAGGCATCGTGGATGCTATCAAAGGATTTTCTTTTGCGCTTCTCTTTTGCAAGCTCTTTTTCTCTTACTTCGGATCGGACTATCCAGTCAAGAGAGTCCTCTATAAATTGCCTTGTCATTAAAGCTGCAGGCGTTTCCGGCGGCCTTTCCGAACCTTCAGGAGCAAAAGCCCTTGCAACAGGAGGCATTTGCTTTGCAAGTTTTGCCAGCTCGCCTGCATCTTCTCCGGAAAATACGGGTTCCCAGAAAGCTCTGTACTCCCCTTCTTCCCCCCTGACGCCAGGCAGGTATTTCTGTCCGGCCACAAGCGAACCTGCAAATTTCAGGGCATCTGCCCACCAGAGCAAGTCGTTTCCAGAGATTATGCCTGGGGTCAGAACCCGTTTCCCCATGCAGGCACAGAGAAGAACCAGAGAATCTTCAGCTTCCAGAGGATATGCATGAACAGTCCACTGAGCCAGTGCAGGTTCTGCATTCGAAGCCGGGATTTCAGCAACTAGGGGGCTGGAAGGGACAGGATTCCCGCCTATCGTCGGAATCCAGACGTTAATAATCTCAGGCTCTTTCCGATCAGTGATGCCCAGCAATAACTCAAGGGCAGCAGACAGGTTTTCAAAACCTGAATCATAGGGATAAGGCTTTACAGCCTGGTTTTTAGGTTTTCTCCCCCGACGAGAAACA
>CAZUFW010000127.1:1277-1778 GCA_964619895.1 uncultured Clostridia bacterium
GAAGGAACATATATTAAAAATGATGTAGGGAAAGCCTTTTCAAACCTCCATTGCTTCCATAATAGATATTCAGGGAAATTTTCGGCTTGTTATTGAGGGCCTTTTTTTGTCTGATTTTTGAAATTAAAAGATTTCAGCAAGGTAATATAGGGCAAGTTGAAAATACTTCAACAAATCGAAGATTTTTGATTTTGAGACTGTATTTCCAGAGGAATTACATGGTAATTGCCCCCAAAAATCACTTTCAGCGGCACCCTTTTGTTGATCGAGAAGATCATATTCGGACTTTCAAAGAAAATGTGTATAATATTGGGCAAAAAGAACTCAGCGTCCTAGTTTATTATGGAGTTGCTGGTATAGGTAAGACCAGTCTAAGGAAAGAGTTTCCAAAGTACTTAGAAAAACATAACCGTGAATACCAGTATCGCAAAACTATCTGGACTACAATAGACCTGCGCCTGGAAAACCACAGAAATAAGAATACTTTTTTGGTAACCTTGA
>CAZUFW010000128.1:0-1476 GCA_964619895.1 uncultured Clostridia bacterium
TTTTTTCAATAAAATTCGTATTTTTGTCTGCACATCATCTCTTATAGATGTAAAAAAGATAATTTGTTGTTAAAACAACACAAGAAAAAGAGGAAAATATTTATTTTATGAGCGACGACACAATTGATAAAAATGAATTAAACGACGAAGCATTATCTTCTCCCGAAGAAAACATTTCAGGAGAAGGAAATACAACAGAAGACGATTCATCCAATACTAATGAACACTCTGACTATAAGCCGATTGGTTCCTTAGATGAGAATGTGAAGCACCAATTATCCGGAATGTACCAAAGCTGGTTTCTGGACTATGCTTCGTATGTAATTCTTGAACGTGCCGTACCACATATAAATGATGGATTTAAGCCGGTTCAAAGGCGTATTCTTCATTCCATGAAGCGCCTTGATGACGGACGATACAATAAAGTAGCCAATATTGTGGGACATACCATGCAGTTTCACCCTCACGGTGATGCTTCCATAGGCGATGCTCTTGTACAATTAGGGCAAAAAGACTTGCTGATAGATTGTCAGGGAAACTGGGGAAACATCCTAACGGGTGACGGTGCTGCTGCTCCCCGTTATATCGAAGCTCGTCTTTCTAAATTCGCACTCGATGTAGTATTTAACCCTAAGACTACTGAGTGGAAACTTTCCTATGATGGCCGTAACAAGGAACCAATAACCCTTCCGGTTAAATTTCCGTTATTATTGGCTCAAGGTGTTGAAGGTATTGCAGTAGGTCTTTCATCAAAAATTCTTCCTCATAACTTCAATGAGCTTTGCGATGCTTCAATTGCCTGTCTGCATGAAGAAGAATTTAATCTTTACCCCGATTTTCAAACCGGAGGTTCTATTGATGTATCCAGATACAATGACGGCGAACGTGGAGGGGCAGTTAAAATTCGTGCGAAAATCAACAAGATAGACAATAAAACACTTGCCATCACTGAAATACCATATGGTAAAAACACCACTACGGTAATTGAATCGATCTTAAAAGCTGTTGACAAAGGAAAAATCAAGATCCGAAAGGTTGATGACAATACTTCGGCTCAGGTAGAAATACTTGTGCATCTGGCACCAGGAGTCTCTTCTGACAAAACGATAGATGCACTATATGCTTTTACTGATTGTGAGATAAGCGTATCACCAAACTGTTGTGTGATCGATGACCAAAAACCCCACTTCCTCAGAGTTAGTGATGTATTAAGAAAGTCTGTCGAAAATACGTTAGAGCTTCTGAAACAGGAGCTTTTAATTCACAAAGGTGAATTGCTTGAAGGTTTACATTTCTCTTCTTTGGAAAAGATATTTATCGAAGAACGCATTTATAAAGACAAAGAGTTTGAACAGGCCAAATCGATGGATGAAGCTTGTGAACATATTGACGTACGGCTCACTCCATTCTATCCGAATTTTGTTCGCGAAGTGACAAAAGAAGATATTCTGAAACTGATGGAAATCAAAATGGGAC
>CAZUFW010000128.1:1486-1763 GCA_964619895.1 uncultured Clostridia bacterium
CGTATCCTGAAATTCAATTCAGAAAAAGCCGACGAATTAATTGCCAGAATGAAAAGCGAGATAGAGGAAATAGACCGTCATCTGGCCAATATCATAGAATACACGGTGGATTGGTTCACCATGTTGAAAAACAAATACGGAAAGAATTTCCCACGTCTTACCGAACTTAGGAACTTTGATACGATCGTTGCTGCCAAAGTTGTTGAAGCCAACGAAAAACTTTATATAAACCGTGAAGAAGGCTTCATTGGCACATCGCTCAGGAAAGATGAATATA
>CAZUFW010000129.1:0-676 GCA_964619895.1 uncultured Clostridia bacterium
CGAGAGCAATCGAGTACTTCCACCTGCTTTCTATTACCCAAAATATGAACCATATCCTGCCCGATAGTACCACCATCGATTTTCGGGACACGGACGGCCTGGAACTCATTGGCAGCGCCTTTGAAAAGGCAGTCCATACAGCCGATATTCGTAGGATCTCGGGAGATAAAAGCCGATATAATATCCCGAACATCGGGATTTTCCTGTGGCGCCTTCAAAGCTATCGGCTTGATAAGGTGACAGCCAGTGTTGAAACAGGCAGTAGCGATCCCGTATGTTATTTATTCAATCCACTGGGGCTTGAGGCACCGTTATTCAACAACTATGAGGAAGAGAATAATAATATTTCCCATATTGCCGGAGAGGCTGATATTCCTGGCAAACTTCGAAGGCTGCCTTTACAACAGGAACTAAAAGCACGTCGATGTGACATCCATCTTAATAAGGACTTTGTCTGCACGTACTTTGGTAAACATACTAATACAGATAACGTTAACAGTGTCTTTGAAGTTTATCTGGACGATAAGCTGGTCAAGCCCGAAGAGATGGTCATCTGCAATCTGATTGATTCTAATAAAGGCCGGTGGGCGGGTCTGCCAAAGGACATAAATTTTCCATGTAAAAATGAGGATGGAATCGAGGTTGAGATCAATAGAACAATAAAAGTAGCAGTAGA
>CAZUFW010000129.1:686-1749 GCA_964619895.1 uncultured Clostridia bacterium
ATCCTTTCCGTGGAAGGATAGCGGTGCCTGGCAGCGTTAAGCCCGGAACGGTTAGAGTAAGTTATGCTTATGGATTTAGCGGCGACCTTGGTGGCGGCCCCTATGACCGTTCCGAGTATGTCGATAAGGACTGGAGGGACCCGAGCGTGCAACATTTTGGGGTCACCTTAGAAAAAAATAAGCCAGACGACGCAGGAGAGGCAACTTTTTTTGATAGTGTGTCCAGAGCAGTAGATGCCTGGAGCAATAACTTAGCTGGCTCAAAAGGGGTAATATCCATTCTGGATAACGCTACATATACGGAAAATGGAGACAAACTGGAAATAGACTTAAAAGGCCGCGAACTGCTAATCATCGCAGCAGGATGGCCAGAAGAAGACGATCCCGACAAACCGGGCACTAAGATCCACAAACCTGCGAAGTTCAATGCCTCTGAAAGAAGGCCTTATCTAAAGTTCGGAATTTCAGTAAAGGACACTGGGGATGAGAATGCCAATCCGGGCAAGTTATACTTGAATGGGCTATTATTGAAGGGGCCAATCGAGGTAAAAACCCCGGGCAGCATTTCTATGCTGGACATTACCCACTGCACAATCGTACCCTGGAAAAATGGTACTCTGGAAAGCAGTATCAACGTTGATAACCAGATCGTCAACAGTCCCGAAAGCAAGATTAAATCCAGATTGGCAATATACCTGAGCAGAAGCATTTGCGGCACTATAATTTGCCCCAGCTCAGTTAACGGGTCAGAACAGACTTCTATCGTTAGCGAGCTATCCATGACCGACTGTATAATCGACAGCTCTAAGAATACAGGAGCAGTTGCCATAGATGCATATAATACTCTGGTCAGCACAAATGAATGCACTATTTTCGGGACGACACAGGCCGGGGTTATCACTGCGAGCAATTGTATATTTAGTGGCCTGGTTACTGCAAAGCGGAGGCAAAAGGGATGTATACGCTATAGCTATGTCCCCTCCAGCTCGACTACTCCAAAGCGCTTCCGGTGCCAGCCTGACCTTGCTATCTCAAAACGAATAAAAGAGCTGAACAGTGCATC
>CAZUFW010000130.1:0-1710 GCA_964619895.1 uncultured Clostridia bacterium
CGAGGGCACTGAAAAAGTCCCTTGAGTAAGTTAGTCATTAAGAGCTTGAAAAAGCAGTAATTTACTGCAATCTCAGGCTCTTTTTGATATAATAGTAGTATGAAAACAGGCGGTGATACTATGATTCAGAATCAACAAGCAATGATATTAAGTCCATATATGGCTCTATACGATATGGTAGTTCCAAAGGACAATATTTTACGTAAAATCAATGAACTTGTAGACTTTAGTTTCGTATACGAGGAACTTGAAAGCAAATATTGTTTAGATAATGGACGAGCTGCAATAAGTCCAATAAGAATGTTCAAATACCTTATGCTAAAGGCAATTTATGATCTTTCAGATGTAGATATTGTTGAACGCTCAAAATATGATATGTCATTTAAATATTTTTTAGATATGGCACCAGAAGATCCTGTAATAGAACCCAGCTCCCTTACAAAATTCAGAAAACTACGTTTGCAGGATGTTAATTTGTTGGATTTGCTGATTGAAAAAACTGTGGGAATTGCCATTGAAAATGGGATAATTAAAAGTAAATCCATAATTGTTGATTCTACACATACTAAGGCTAGATATAATCAAAAGACTCCGAGGGAAGTTCTTTTGGATTATTCCAAGAACCTACGTAAAGCAGTTTACAGAATTGATGAAAGTCTTAAAAGTATCATGCCTGCTAAAGTAAATAATGGCGTTCTTGAAGATGAAATAGAATACTGCAAGAAATTGATCAAAGCAGTAAGAGCAGATGAAGTTTTATCAAATTATCCTGATGTAAAAGAAAAAATTAATATACTTGAAGAAACCATTGAAGACGACTTAGAAAAGCTTGCACTTTCAAAGGATGAAGATGCAAAGATTGGTCACAAAACCTATGATACATCCTTCTTCGGCTACAAGACACATATTGCTATGACTGAGGAGAGAATTATCACAGCTGCAACTGTTACATCTGGAGAAAAGCATGATGGTAAGCAATTGCAAGAATTAGTAGAAAAGAGCGAGGCAGCAGGGATAGAAGTTGAAAATATTATTGGTGATGCTGCATATTCAGAGAAAGAAAATTTAGAGTATGCAAAAAAAGAAAATATTAATCTTATAGCTAAATTAAGCAAAACAGTTAGCCATGGGAACAAACGTGAATCTCATGATTTTGAATATAATAAAGATGCTGATATGTACGTCTGCAAGGCAGGTCATATGAGTATCAAAAAAACAAGTACAAGACCTAAAAAGCATGCAAAAGATGGACAGGGAACTGTAGAATCATATTTTTTTGATGTTGAGAAATGCAAGCACTGCCCATATAAAGAAGGGTGCTATAAAGACGATGCAAAGACAAAATCCTATTCGGTATCAATCAAAACAAATACTCACCAAGAGCATATAGACTTTCAAGAAAGTGAGTATTTTAAAGAAAAATCTAAGGAACGTTATAAAATTGAGGCAAAGAACAGCGAACTCAAGCACAGGCATGGCTATGATGTTGCATCATCGTCAGGTCTAGTAGGCATGGAGTTGCAGGGCGCAGTTACAATATTTGCAGTCAATATGAAACGAATAATAACATTATTAGGGTAAAACACCATACCTTTTTCTTAAATAAAGTGATAAAATCCACTATATCCATTAGTGTTTATGGAATATAGTGGATTTTTATATTTTTGGTTAATTTAAGGTACTAAAAAGTAATAGTTTTTCAGTGCCCTC
>CAZUFW010000131.1:0-1653 GCA_964619895.1 uncultured Clostridia bacterium
TTGAGGCAAAAAAACAGAGAGCACTGAAAAATGCTGCCGGTAGTCTTCAGGACGGAAGTATTCATTAAAACTGATTCCACTGCATGAACTTTGTTTTAAACTGTTTTGCTGACTGATATAAGAGTCCAGCATGGACTCGACTAACATTCAGTGGAGTTGAAACCCCCTGAATGAAGTCTCGAAACTCTGCAATCGTTATCAGTCAACACAACAGATGCATCAATAAAACTGATTTAGGTGATGAAAATTGAAGGAATACCTGATGGTTGACGGCTACAACATAATAAATAACTGGGAAGAGCTTAAAGAAGAAAGCAAACATTCTCTGGACAGCGCAAGAAGCAAATTGCTGGATATATTATCAAACTATCAGGCCTTCAGAGGTATCAAGGTGACTGTCGTATTTGATGCTCACTATGTTAAAAACAGCATGGAAAAGCATGAATTTTATAATAATGTTGAAATTGTATACACAAAAGAGTTTGAAAGTGCGGATAATTATATTGAGAGGTTTGTAGCCGAAAACTCCAGCGAGGATAATATAATAAGAGTTGCCACCTCTGATTCGCTGGAGCAAACGGTTGTCCTGGGATTAGGAGCTGCAAGGATATCGGCGAGGGAGCTTAAAGTCCAGATAAAAGAAGCATCCAATAAGATGGACAAAAATCATATCAACAGGCTGAAGCATGACAGGAACCTGTTGGAACACCATCTTGACCCTGTTGTTGCTGAAAAATTGGAACGAATAAGAAGACAACGGCATTGATTCCTTATTCTGCATTTATAGTTAACCTTGAAAAAACGCGATTATATATGTATAATATAGATGGTTGAAAGCTAAAAGCTTGGAGGAGATATAGTGGAAGCAAAAGCAAACAAAGATGAGGTACTTAGCTTTGATAACATGATGGACGAAGAACTGGTTTTGAGTGCCAGAGACGGGGACAAGGAAGCCCTGGAATTCATAATCAATAAGTACAAGAATTTTGTGAGGGCAAAGGCAAGATCGTATTTTCTTATCGGTGCTGATAGAGAGGATATTGTTCAGGAAGGAATGATAGGCTTATATAAATCTATCAGGGACTTTAAAAATGATAAGCTGTCATCTTTTAGGGCATTTGCCGAGCTTTGCATAACAAGGCAAATCATTACTGCCATAAAAACAGCGACAAGGCAAAAGCATATTCCACTAAACTCGTATGTATCCTTGAACAAGCCTATTTATGATGAGGAATCGGACAGAACTCTGCTGGATATTCTGACTGCTACCAAAATAACTGATCCGGAAGAGCTGATCATAAGCAGGGAGGAATTATGTTCCATAGAGTCCAAAATCGGAGAAATACTCAGTGATTTGGAATTGGAGGTTCTCATGTCCTACCTTCAAGGCAAATCCTATCAAGAGATTGCAGTGGATTTGGACAGGCATGTAAAATCCATCGACAATGCTCTTCAAAGGGTAAAAAGGAAGTTGGAAAAGTTTCTCGAGTTTAAGGATGCTTAGTTATCAGACAGCTGACCGTCGCTAATTTGCATAAGCGGCGTTAAGCTTCTGGATAAAGTTCAGATAGAGTTATAAACTTCCTCTGAACTAAGAGTGCTGTTAATATTGACAAAACACCTATACCATATTATAATAACTAATTAGTTACT
>CAZUFW010000132.1:0-1571 GCA_964619895.1 uncultured Clostridia bacterium
CAAAAATTGCCAAACAGGCGGGAGTAGCTGACGGCACCATTTATCTGTATTTTAAAAACAAAGAAGACATTCTGATCTCCCTCTTTGAAGAAAAAATGGGAACATTTGTGGAAAAAATTGATGAAATGATAGCAGGAAAAGGGACGGCGGCGGAGAAATTATTAATGATGACTGAAGCACATTTCAAAATGCTCTCAGATAACCATCATCTTGCCATTGTTACACAGCTGGAATTGCGTCAATCCAATAAGGATTTGCGTTTAAGAATAAATAATGTCCTAAAAGGATATTTACAGGTTATTGATAAAGTTTTAATAGAAGGTAAAGAATCAGGAGAATTTTCAAGCGACCTTGATATTCGTCTTGCCCGGCAAATGTTTTTCGGCACCATTGATGAAACCGCTACATCGTGGGTGATGAATGAGGAAAAGTATGATTTGTTAGCATTGGCTTCCCCTGTTCATCGTCTATTAATCAATGGATTCGGGGGCCGTTAATAAATAAGGATGGGGGAAATATATTGGAGTATTTAAGATGGTCTAAAGAAAACGATATTGCCACTATTACCATTCAGCGTCCTCCGGCAAATGCCCTTTCTCAGGGCTTGTTAAGGGAATTGTCAGCCGTGCTGGATGAAATCGAACCAAACCGTGAAATAAGAGTTATTGTTATTCATGGGGAGGGGCGTTTTTTCTCAGCAGGTGCTGATATTAAAGAATTTACTACCGTCAGAACTTCAGAAGGCTTTGCGCATCTTGGCAAATTCGGACAGGATTTATTTGATCGGATGGAAAAGTTTCCAAAACCGATTATTGCGGCAATTCATGGGGCGGCACTTGGCGGCGGCCTCGAACTTGCGATGGCCTGCCACATCCGCTATGTAAGTGAAACAGCGAAGCTCGGCCTCCCTGAACTGCAACTTGGTTTAATTCCAGGCTTTGCCGGCACACAGCGTCTGCCGAAATATGTGGGTGCTGCCAGAGCAGCAGAAATGTTGTTTACATCTGAGCCAATCACGGGGATGGAAGCTGTGCAATACGGCTTAGCCAATCGTGCTTTCCCGGAAAATGAAGTCCTGGAACGAGCCTATATACTTGCTGGGAAAATTGCCAAGAAAAGCCCTGTTTCTATCAAAGCAGCAATTAAACTTTTAAACTATGCGAAAACTGAAGAGTTCTATGAAGGATCGAAAAAAGAGGCAGAGCTATTTGGCGAGGTATTTGTTTCCCATGATGCTAAAGAAGGAATTCAGGCTTTTATCGAAAAAAGAGAGCCGCATTTCAAAGGGGAATAAATTTCTTAAGCAGGAAAACTGCTTGGAATGTGGTGCATGAAATTTTTTTCCGTTAAATTTTCTTAATCTTTAGAACTAAATAAAATATTTGAAATTTCTTAGGAGGAAACCTTATATCATGAACATTTACGTATTGATGAAAAGAACCTTTGATACTGAAGAAAAAATCACTATTTCCGGCGGAAAAATCAATGAGGACGGCGCTGAATTTATCATCAATCCATATGACGAATACGCGATTGAAGAAGCCATCCAAGTCCGCGATGCCAATGGCGGG
>CAZUFW010000133.1:0-271 GCA_964619895.1 uncultured Clostridia bacterium
GAGCCCTTTGCTGGTGAAGATCTGGTCTTTGCGGCGGCCATTGTACCCAATGCCGTCGTTATATATGTGTCCAACAGCGTCCATGTGGGTGCTCCAGCCGTGCACCTGCAAGGTGATCGTGTCAGCGACGGCGACCTGAGCCGCAGGGTCCGTGAACGCTGTGTGGCTTTCCAGGCTGTCGGTACGAGGGGTGTGCTGGAGGCAGAGGTCTGAAGCCATCGAGATCGACACGCCTTCGGTGACAAGTTGGGCAGCCCGTCTGCGGATCTCT
>CAZUFW010000133.1:281-1505 GCA_964619895.1 uncultured Clostridia bacterium
GAGGTTCAGCGTCCCGAGCTGGTCGTCCGGGCCCCAGCGTCCTGCGTTCGAGCACGCAGCGATCAACTTCGCCCGACGATCTTCGTCCATGGCGGCGATCATAAGCTCGGCCTCGGATATGTGATTGGGTTCGACTCCTTACTCATACTCAATCATTTGATGCTTATTAATAATAGGACTTATGCACACGGCGGAGTTTCCATTATATCTTAGGTTATACTAATATGAAAATAAGAGGAGTACACTGCCCGAAAATCTCCAACCCTAAGCCGGTAAACAATTTTTGAACTTCCTTTTACCTCTTTTTTGTTTCCGCCAGGCAAGGGATCTTTGAGTTCTTTGAGAGCCTCTTTTATTTGATCTCTCCTTTCTGCCGGAATTTTATCGAATACCCTGGGATGAATGAGAACTTTAAAGGTCATCGATGTTCACGAACTCATCCCGATGCTCCCTTATTAGTTTTTGTCCTTCTTCAATAAGTTTATTGCAATTATGTTCAGCTATTAATCTCCGAGCTCATCCCAAAACTCGAAATTTGCTTCTTGGGCCTTGTATTCCGAAGAATAAATCAAGCTCATGATCATGAAAACAATTCTCAAAATTCCCAATAATTAAGAATAAAGTAGCTTTTGGGATAGGCTCAATCAATAATTAAGAATCAGAGAATCAATAATTAAGAATGTAATCACTCCACAGGGAAACCAGGAAAAGCCGTAGATTGTATATCTTCAGGTCTGCAAGCTCAGTTTTTACGGCCTTTTTAAATTTATTGATCAACTGGTCTCAAAAGTCTTGTCTATATGTTTCGGATTACAATGAAGAAAACAGGAAAAACCCTCGTATAATTGATATAGCATCGTGACAATCCTTACTGCTATGAATAGCATCAAATCCGAAAATTCAGCTTTACCTTCTCACTTAACTGACCGTGCAGCCCGTGAAAAGGCACTCGCCGGAAAGATTACTCCTACTTATGAATCCGCTACTTTTTCAAGCCCGGTTCTTGACCAGTTCAGGGGCCTCATGCCCGATTTCAATAAACGGCTCTCGCCTGACAGGGATCTGGGACTTTCTTCTTCCGGACATCTCCGCCTGAGTCCGGAAACTCTTCCAAGGCTTGTTTCCAGTTCCTGTACCGGGATCATATCTGCTGCTCTTCCGGAATCCAGACCCGAAAACCTGAAGACGCCTGCAGGAAAAGGGCTTGATATCCTGCCTGACCTG